>JAUYOQ010000143.1 GCA_030697975.1 Nitrosopumilaceae archaeon
GACAAAAAAGTAAAGGATCTCAATTCAGTAGTATCAGAACAAGTAAAGACAATGTTCAAGTGGTTTTCTCGCAAGTAATTTTTTAGTATTTTTGCATAAAATTTAAGCACCTAATGGCATTTTACAACTTTACATGAAGTGCCTTTCTATATCACAACCCTTTGCTGATTTAATAGTAAAGGGAAAAAAGACAATTGAGCTTAGATCATGGAACACAACATTTCGTGGCGAATTTTTGATACATGTACCAATAAAAATAAGAAAAGAGGATTGCAAAAGATTGAAAATAAAAACAAAGCTTCCAACTGGTGTAATAGTTGGCAAAGCCGAAATCTATGATGTAAAAAAATACAGCTCAAAAGACCAAGTGAAAAAAGACGCAAAGAAACATTTTGCTTCAAAAAATTTCTACAACAGAAAATATGGGTTTTGCCTGAAAAACGCTAAAGAGCTTCGTGTACCAATTCCATACAGGGGAAAGTTTGGATTCTTTGATGTTAACCTAAAATCAAAGATCAAAAAGAACCAGATCAAAACAGATCTTATCGAAGAGGAATACAGGTACCAATGGATAGGCCACCACTAGAGTCAGAAAAATTTACTATGTATATATAAAGGCCCTTTATAAAAGACTCAAAATGCCGCAAACAAAACCCGTTGTAAGTATTGAAAATGTTGTAGCATCGGCATCAGTTGACCAGAAAATAGATCTAAACGATATTACAAAAAAATTCCCAGATACTGAATACCATCCTGATCAATTCCCAGGACTAGTCTTTAGAATAAAAATTCCGCGAACTGCAACACTGATTTTTAGAACAGGCAAGATGGTCTGTACAGGTGCAAAATCAGAAGAAATGGCAATACAAGCAGTTAGAACCGTTGTTCAAAAGCTTCGAAAAGGCGGCATCAAGATAAAAAAAGATGCGGTAATTACCGTTCAAAATATAGTTGCAGCAATTAATCTTGGTGGAAAAATACATCTTGAACATGCAGCTCGCATACTGCCTCGCAGCATGTACGAGCCAGAACAGTTTCCAGGACTAATCCACAGAATGCTTGACCCAAAGACTGTGATACTGCTTTTTGCGTCAGGAAAATTGGTATGTACTGGTGCAAAAAAAGAGGCCGACGTATATCGTTCTGTTCATAACTTGCATTCTCTGCTAGAAGAGAAAAAACTGATGATTTACGACCAGTAAATTAGAAGAACCATTTTATTTTATAAAAACAAATTAAGGTTATGTATTACTGGTTTTTTATAGCTGCAATAGCAGTGTTTGTTTTTTCAAATTTCCAAGACTCATCAAGTGAGCCTACTGATGGTTATATGTCACCAAGAATGCAGGTTTTACAGGGAGTCTTGCCTTCTGATGTAAATTGTAAAAGTGGGTTTGAGCTTATTTTTAAAACAAGCAACAACATGCCATTTTGTGTAAAACCTGAAACAGCAAAAAGACTAGTTGAGCGAAGCTGGGGTACAACTACTATCAATCTAGAGAAAGCAAAAACTAGTTTGCCATCATCTCAAATGTTTGAGGTAATTCCTGCAGCTTCTGGAACTGCCTTGAACTTTTATGTGTATGATGATGATCTTAACACAAGCCCAAATGGTGTTGATATAATTTCAACAAGTGGACTAGTTGAGGCTACAATTAATGGAGTGCGAATTGAGATTCCGTCAAAGATGGTTGAGACCTCGCCAAGCTCTGGCAAATTTTATCTGAGAATAGCCCTTCCTGATACAGTAAATGGCGAGGAACTTGATCAAGACGACATTGTTCTAGTCAGGTATAATGATGAGTCAGATGCTGCTGGCGAGACAAGAGTTGTTTCATCATCATTTCCTCTATCAAAGGCATTTGCAAACCTAGAGCTAGCTGATGGAGGAAAAAGAATAGGACACGAGTTTACTCTAAGAATTTACGAGCCTGATGCAAACTTGGATTCAAAAAATGAAGACAAGATTGCCCTTGGCTCATTTGAGTTTAGAAGCGGTGGGATCAGAACCACCCTGGCAAACCCTGTGTTTAATGCAAGGCCGTCTTATCTGCTAGAAACAGGTCCCAACTCTGGAACATTTGAGGTAAAAATTGAGATGCCAAGAAGCATTGATGGAAAGACAATCCACATTGGAGACTTGTATGAGATACGATACATTGACACGTCTACACCATCAGGTACTTCAGAAAAAGTGATTCTCAAAGAAAGAATTGGATGATTTTTCAAACATTGAATAAAGACTACAATATATTTAATTAAATTAGAAATCTATTAGATACAAATTGAAAAGAAACCAGTTTCTTGCTATCAATTTAGTAATTGCGTCATTTTTGATAATTCCTTTTAGTTATACAAGTGCAGTTAAAACAGAATCAATCAATGACATAGAACCTCACATTCATTTTATTGCCATGGATGACTCTCCAAGAGCACAGTTTCTAAACAACATTTCAGTACAGTCTATCAAGTGTTCAGAAGTACTGGAGCTAATCATGAAAAAATCAAACGGCATGCCTGCATGTGTAAAACCAAGCTCAATTTCAATTCTAATCGAACGCGGTTGGGGAATCCATGTTTTGCCAGATTATGAAAAAAGTGATGATAACAACTCTGAGCACTTTGCAGTAGGCGATATTCCCGTTAGTACAGAAAATGTAATTTATTTTGAAAATTACGAAGGCTATCTTGCACGACCTGAGACAGATGGCGACTATCCAGGAATTGTAATGATACATGAATTGTTTGGCCTTAATGACAATGTCAAACAGATGGCAGAAAAATTGGCTTCACATGGATACATCGTACTTG
>JAUYOQ010000150.1 GCA_030697975.1 Nitrosopumilaceae archaeon
CTCATCAAGGTTTGGCCTAACTTCTCTAACAGATCTTGATTTTCTCAAAAGAAAATTACTGTCAATTTCTACATCAAAATGACCTACATTTCCAAGTATAGCGCCATCTTTCATCTTTACAATGTGTTCTTTTCTAATTACACCACTCATTCCTGTACATGTTACAAAGATATCGCCAATCCTTGCGGCTTGGGCCATTGGCATTACCTCAAATCCATCCATGTGAGCTTCTAGTGCCTTGATTGGATCAACTTCTGTCACTATAATTTTAGAGCCCATTCCATGGCATCTTGCAGCAACTCCTTTTCCGACCCATCCATATCCTACAACTACAACACGTTTTGATGCAAATAGTAGGTTCATTGCTCGAAGGTATCCGTCAACTGTGCTCTGTCCTGTTCCGTATTTGTTATCAAACATGTGTTTTGTGTATGCGTCGTTTACAGCTATTACAGGATATCGAAGCAAATTGTTTTTTTCCAAAGCACTCATTCGTTTTACTCCAGTAGTTGTTTCTTCTGTTGCACCAAGGATCTTCAATGACTTGAATTTTTTGTCTTGGTGCGCTCTAGTGTTTAGATCACCGCCATCATCAGTCAAAATATTTGGTTTATGTTTGAGAACCTGTTCAATGCACCAGTCATATTCTTTTTGTGTTTCATTTGACCAAGCATAAACATGAATTCCTTCTGATGCCAAAAACGCTGCAATATCGTTTTGAGTTGTCAGGGGATTTGCACAGCAAGCTGTAACATTTGCCCCAAGCTCCTTTACTCCTATTAATAGAACCGATGTTTCTTTTGTTATCTGCAAGCAAAAACCAAGCGTTATTCCATTGAATGGTTGTGATCTTTTTAGTCTAGAAATTGTATTATCAAGAATTTGCATGTGACTTTTTGCCCATTCATATGCAAGTCTTCCTTGCTTTGCAAGTTTTGGATTTTTGATCTTCTGCTTTGGTTTATAATCTACGAATAAATTCATCTTTAGATAATCCTGCTTGATCCAAAATTGACTTCAAAGTAGGTTCCTTTATTGGGATCATGCCTTGGTACAACTACATAATTTCCTTCTTTATTTCTTAAAATCATATGACTTCCATGTTGTCTGACTAAATCAAAACCAAAACTTTTCAGTACTTTTAACACATGACGCCAGCTGTGATTCCGAAGACTCAACTTGAAATTTCGATAACTAATTTATCATCTGATTTTGTGTCTTTTTTTATTGATTCTAACACAAGTAAAATTGCTTCTTTCATGTTTGCTTTGAGTTCCTTTAACGTCTCTCCTTCACTTATTGCTCCAGGAAGTTCAAGACATCTACCAGAATATCCTCCTTCTGTGGCCTTCTGTACATTTACTGTAAATTTTCTTTTTTCTACCATGATTTGAATTGTGTTATTTATTATATAAAATTAGATAAGAAGCATGAATTGATTATTCGGATGATCCTAATTTATCATGTAAAATAGAATACCTCTTAAACAACAGATACTAATGGTAGAGTTGGCTACTAATTCTTTTGAATATTTTATCAAAAATTTGATACCATTCGATTATATACCACAAATAGTTTGCAATAGCAACATGGAAGAAGGTACCATAAAATGGTTCAACGCCACAAAGGGCTACGGATTTATCGCAAGAGAGTCAGGTAGCGACCTTTTTGTCCACAA
>JAUYOQ010000153.1 GCA_030697975.1 Nitrosopumilaceae archaeon
TTTGAAGAATATACAGATCCCTCTTCTTTTGGCTCAGCATTTACTCCCGCAAATGAAGAAGAGGAAACTCCTGCAGAGCTCAATCTAGAAAAATTAGAAACAGAAGAACCAATAAAATATGAACCTGCAGAACCACAAGAACTAATTATTCAAACACCGAATGGACCATTCACTGCAACCTACAATTATTTTGTTGCAGATAAAAATGGGCTCTACGAAGCAACCATCACAGGGATAGCAGCAGGAACTACTGTGTATTTTCTTTCTTCTTTTGATGATCAACTCTTCTCACTGACAGCAGGAACAGATGAATCAAAAGTACGTGTTGTGCAATTTCAAAAGAATGGCTCATCACAAGACAGAGTATACATGGAATTAGCTGAAGGCGACAGAATTTCACATGGGGAGTTATTAGAAGAACTTCAATACCACTATAAAGCAAATGACGATGACAGCATCTACATCTACAATGAAGATCAAAGTACAGAAATGCAATTAGGCGAACAGTCCTACACAGGCATCTATAATGAATCCTTCACGAATCCGACAGACGAGCTTACACTTACGCAACTCACAGACAATGGCTTCTACAACATCACCTTGAACAGCAACAGTACCTACAATTACAACCTCGACTTTCTCAATCTCAGCCTTACAAACGAAAACAAAAAACCTTTCACTATTTGTAAAACACAAGAAGAAGACTGTGAAACATACAACCTGGGAAATACTTTTATCCTCAATGGAAAAGAAAAAACACTCAAACAAGACAACTACAGCATCGTAGAATCCTATGATGAAAATAACATTATCGAACTCAATTTCGCAGAGCAAACAGTATATCTTACGAACATCAATCCAGAAGAAGAGATTCTTGCACTATTCAGAGTAGGCTATCATGAAATCACAGAGACCAATGATACAATTTATTCAAATATCCTCACAGAAGAATACCCCTACCTCTTTACAAGCTACGACTCTGACAAAGTCATCCCTGAACTGAGAATAGAAAATAAAGTATTGAAATACAAATCTTAATCGTCGCTTCGCTCCTGGCCTCAGTCGCCGGCAGAGGCTCAACAAAAAAACGAACGAAACAAAAAACGTGAATTTTTTCAAGTCTTTTTCACAGTCAGTAGCTTTATATAGGAGTTTTATCATTATTATATGAAGGAAAATGATACGAAAAACAATACTTGGCTTGGGCTTATGTGGACTTTTGAATGGTTCTGCACTGGCTACTGATGTGGTCAAGGATACTGGGTATTCTCAAATGAGCTTAGGAGAATTAACAAAAACTCTTAAAGAAAAAACAGTTGTTCTTAATGATTTCAATTTTAAAAAAGAAGTTACAGACTATGATGGAGCTGCACTTGTTCTTTTTTATTCTACATGTAATCAAACACAAAATGCAGATACTATTGATAGAAACATGGAGATTGTCTACTTACAATTAGCAGATAAATTTGATGAT
>JAUYOQ010000166.1 GCA_030697975.1 Nitrosopumilaceae archaeon
CAATTTTAAAATCATCAGTAAAGGATTCAAACATTGCCGTTTCGAACATGTCAACAGCGTGACCGTAGATTGTTTGACAGATTGATGACATAAGACTTTCAATACGTACTTTCAACTTGTGTTCTTCAGGAACAAGTCTACCAAGTTGTTCTCTGAGTGACGTAATCACAGTTAAATAGCTAAAAATCATATTTTTAGCTATTGAAGCGTCAGGAAAGTTTGTTGACAAACTTGTCCTAACGGACTTATCACTATCGGATGTTGCCAAAAGTGTGCAAAGATCTGCCCTCTTTCTTAATACTTGACGAAGTTTCTTTTGATGTTGAGGCAACAAACAATTCAATTCTTGAACAAATTGATCGACAATTTGTTGTGCACTTGCTGTGTCACGTGTTTTTGCAAATGGCAAGACAAAGAATTGTTTTCCATTATAACAAACTTCCCAACATGCAAAATTGCCGTTTTTTACTGTTGCCCTTGCCAATAAACGATAGAACCTACCAAATGAATCAGAAAACAAAAAAAGAGTATCTGCATCACAAACTGAATAAATACCCTTTCCAACGTTTTTCACAATTTCATTCCACAACAAACCTTTTGCCTTATTGGTTATTGACTTTTGGGTATTTTGTTGGATCAGTGACATAGTGTTTTTGGCTCACAAATTAGTACTTTTAAGTTGTTTTTGTATTGGTTAGTCCAAATATTTGACATTTTCAATTTTTTTTATTTAATTAATTAATTAATTAACTAATTAATTGACTGACTAATTAAAACCAAAAATGCTTGATTTTTTGGGATTGACTGGTACATTGGTTTCATCAGCTTTATCATATTTTTCCATTATTGGTCCTAGCCATCCTTTCATCATATGGAAAATTTCTGTATACGGCACCATTTCATTACCATGTTTTTTTGATTGAGCTTTATCATATTGCGCTTTCTCAATTTTGTAAGAGGATGTACAATCAGTGATATCGCCAGCTCCGTCTTCTGCTCCTTCATAACTATCAGGATTTTCATCTAAACTTTCAAGGGCACTTGTTGCTTGATCATCATTACCAACTTGAGCAAATGTAAATAGCACTGATTTGCTTCCATACAAAGTTTTTTTTGTATGTTCTCTAACTTTTCTGACAGCATTAGTAATGCTATCACTTGAAACACCATCTGTATAGGTGACCACTAAAATTGGTTTATATAATGTTCCTGATATAAGTTTTTGTGATATAAATTCATCATAAATTTTATTAATTGCACTACCAATTGGAGTTCCACCGCTTGGTTTCCCTATACTTTTAAAAATGTTGTCAACTTGTTCGGCACTAATAATATTATCTGGTTTAGTTTCTAATGTTCTGTAATTTTTATTTAAAAATCTGATGCTTATGCCATCGTCATCAAACATTGTCATAACTTGTGCCCCTACTTTTACAAGCAATCCAGCAAGATCCCATCTTGTTTTTTCATTATTGTCCAACACTGTTCCATCTGAATTTCTAATTATTTCACTTGGATCATAATCTTCTGTTTGCATTC
>JAUYOQ010000179.1 GCA_030697975.1 Nitrosopumilaceae archaeon
GCGTGCTACCAAAAAGAAAACTTGTGCTTGGAAATTCAATAACTAGAGGCGATGTAATAATTGGCATAAAAAGCAGTGGTCTTCACTCAAATGGTTATTCACTGGCAAGAAAGGTTTTGCTTTCAAAATATTCAATAAAAGACAAGATAAGAGGAGTTGGCAGGCTTGGAAATGTGCTTTTAACTCCAACGCAAATTTATGTAAAACCAGTTTTAGAAGTAATTAAAAAATGCAAGGTACATGGCCTTGCTCACATAACTGGTGGCGCTTTTACAAAGCTGCTTAGACTAAAAAAAATAGGGTATGATCTTTTCAACATGCCTCAGGTTCCACCCATCATGCAGTTAATCGAAGATAAGGGAGTAAAAGAGGATGAAATGTACAAGACATTTAACATGGGAATAGGATTTTGCATAGTTGTGTCAAAAGATGAAGTAAACGACATTGAATCAATTATTAAAAAACACAAGATGTCATCTCAACATATTGGAAACATTGTTAGCAAAACAGGCGTGTTTGTAAATTCTAAAAGAATTGCATGATAATAGACAAATTTGATGTAATTTTTGACTAATAATCGCCTTATACTATGTATGACTATCAGGAGATAATTTGGGCATAGAGTCGCATTTTATTCAGACAATAATAGGAGTAGGCATCTTGCTATTTGCTGCCAAACTTATGGCAGAGCTTTTCTTACGATTGAAACTACCAATAGTTTTGGGAGAATTATTAGCTGGTATGATTGTTGGTCCTTTTGCATTAGGGGCATTTCTTGTTTTTGATGGTCAACCATTGTTAAAGATTGATGGTGAGTTGAGAATTTTAGGAGAGATTGGCGCAATCGTAATTTTATTCATAGCAGGTTTGCACGTTACCCCAAGGGAGTTTTTGAAAGGAGGAAAAGCGGCATTTACTGTTGGGGCTTGTGGGGTAGTAGTTCCTTTCTTTATTGGATTTATTGTCTTTGAATTATTTGGCTTTGATGCGTTCCAATCGATGCTTATAGCTACTGCACTTACCGCCACAAGTGTTGCAATATCAATACAGGTACTTCGAGAATTTGGAAAACTGGATACCCCTGAAGCACGTCTTATAATAGGTGCGGCAATAGCAGACGACATACTTGCAATTGCGGTTTTGTCTGTTGTAAGCTCACTTGGTGGCGAAAGTACCGGCATCATATCAATTGATCCCATTCAAGTAATCGTTGTAATATTGCAGGTTCTTGGCTTTTTTGCTGCACTGCTGATTGGTTCTGTGCTAATAGTTCCAAGGATAGTAGCAAGAAAGCTTTGGAAAGCTGAAGGCAGCATTGAAGCAATTGCGACAGCATCTTTCTTTGGCGCTGCTGCTTTAGCAGCTTCAATCGGGCTTTCACCAATCGTTGGAGCATTTGCAGTAGGAATGGCTTTGTCCTCAAGTAAGGTAATTGAGAAAATTGAAAATTACATAAGCAAGCTTGGACTGATATTTTCACCTCTTTTCTTTGCCTTTATTGGTGCACAAGTAGACTTTAGGGGAATTAACACAGAGATCTTGTTACTGAGTGGCGTAATGATCGTGGTGGCAGTTGTGACAAAACTCTTTGGTTGTGGTTTGTCTTCAATGATATTTCTCAAAGACAGAAAAAAATCTATGCGGGTAGGTGTTGGAATGATCTCAAGGGGAGAAGTTGGCCTAATTATTGCAGGCATAGGAGTAACGTCTGGCGTACTTGCATCAAATGTTTATTCTACTATAGTAATAATGGTTGTTGCAACAACGGTAATTGCTCCAATATGGCTCAAGACATTATACAAAAAAGAATTGGCAAAATGAAGTTAGCTTCGTTTTTTGATTTATATTAAACAGTGTTACGCACAGGATATGAAATTTATTAATTTTCTATATACAACGATAAAGAAATCATATATCTATTCAATTCATTCACAAACATTCTTTTAAAATTAAATCTTAGACCACAGGATGACATAGAATGAGTACATCTTCAAAAATGTTTGAAAAAAACAAAAAAAAGATCATAGGCCTTGTGGTTTTAGTAGTACTTGCTACTATCATTATGTTAATACCTGATCTGGCAGGTTACAAGGCTAGCCTGGCGCTAAAACTTTCTGCAATAACACTCCTATCGGTATATGTTGTTCTTTCCTTTGAGATTGTTCATAGAACTGCTATTGCGTTGACTGGCGCTATAGCTATAATCATAGTTGGCATAACTACAGGCCTTTTTCCAGCCACAAGTAGTTTTGAATTTGCCGTAGATTCAATCGATTTTAACACGATTGGACTTTTGCTTGGCATGATGATTATTGTTGTTGTTATGGCTGAATCTGGCGTTTTCCAATACATAGGAATCAAAATGTGTAAGGCATCCAAGGGAAACTTGTGGAAATTGCTTGTCTTGATGTGTACCTTTACTGCTGTCACGTCAATGCTCATAGACAATGTTACAACGATTTTGCTTATGGTTCCTGTCACCATCTCTGTGTTTAGGCTTTTCAAGTTGTCTCCAATTCCGTTTATCTTAGCTCAAGTTTTCATGTCTAATGTAGGCGGTACTGCTACTCTTGTGGGTGACCCTCCTAACATAATGATTGGTTCTGCCGCAAATATCGATTTTAGTGCATTCATAATTCACATGGGACCTACTATAGCAATCTCGCTTGTTTTCTCTATGATTTTGTTAAAGTTTATGTTTAGAAAAGAGATATCTGCAAAGCCTCAAAATCTTGAAATCCTAATGACTGAAAATGAAAATTTGCTAATTAAGGATAAAGGATTACTAAAAAAATCTGCGGCAATATTGTTTGGCGTCATAGTACTTTTTGTTATTCATGGCATTATTCACATACAGCCTTCTCTTATTGCACTTGGGGGAGCAGGAATTTTATTAATTATAGCAAGAGTAAAGCTTGAAAAGATATTTCAAGAAGTTGATTGGAGCACACTCATATTTTTTGCAGGACTGTTCATCATAATCAGTGGAACTGAAAGAGCAGGACTAATCGACATTATGTCAAATGCAACACTAAATGCAACAGGCGGAGATCCTATGACTACATTCTTTCTGATAATATGGTCGTCTGCTTTTGGTAGTGCCATAGTTGACAATATTCCGTTTTCAGCTACGATGATACCATTAATTACAAACATAATCCAAAATGAAACTATTGGATCCGTTTTTGGAAGCTTTATGATAAATCCATTATGGTGGGCTTTATCATTAGGAGTAGGATTAGGTGGAAATGGCACACTTATTGGGTCTAGTGCAGGAGTGGTTTCTGTGGGTTTGGCAGAAAAACAAGGGTATTATATCACCTTTAATAGATTCCTCAAACTCGGTTTGCCTTTTATGATACTAAGTGTGGCAGTTGGAAGCATAGTGTTGTGGGCAGATGTGCTAT
>JAUYOQ010000181.1 GCA_030697975.1 Nitrosopumilaceae archaeon
CTACAAATGGCAAAATTACAAACTTTCTAAAACTTGATGGCTGGGAACACAAACGAATTAACGATAAGACTGTGATGTATCAAACAAAATCCTCGCCACTAGATCCTACAGAGACAATAAAGATCAAATTAAAGGTAGACAGCAAGAAAACGGAATTTTCTTGGGAAGCATTTTCCAAAGATCAAAAAAGCCTTGGAACAGGGAAAGTGAAACCTTGAGATTTAATTTTCCATCACACGCTTTTATTTTCATTTTATTACTATCACCATTTACCATAACAGGAAGTTTCCAAAATGTTTTTGGCGCACCTCTCACTCCAGTGGCTGATTTAACAGGACAGTGGTCAGGATTTGCTCAAATAACAATTCCTGGCGGATATTGTGAATATACAGGCAACGTAAATGCATATCTGCAACAAGATGGAAACAATATAGCTGGAGAGTTTTCATGGGTTGCAACTAGTTCAAAATCAGCAAATCCAGATGTGTATGAATGTGATTATAGAGGACAAACATATTCAGATAATGTACAGGGAACATTAAGCGGTTCACAAATAACACTTCAATCTTCAGAAGCTAGCTTTACTGGCTGGTATGCAAGCTCTGGAATCAAACTAGATATTGTATTTGGCGATGAATCGATAGGAATAACTCAACTGTCTCCAACTGGTTTTAGTCCACCACCATTTGAATCAGAAGAAGCACAAGACACTGACGGTGACGGAATATCAGATGATGTAGATGAGTGTATCGGTCTTCTTGAAGATTACTATGGGGAAAACGATGAAGACGGATGTCCAGAAAAAGATTCTGATGGCGATAATATTTACGACTATATAGATGCCTGTCCATATGACAAAGAAGATTTTGGAGAAGACTTTACAGACGGATGTCCAGAAGAAGAGGAAGAAGACAGTGACAGTGATGGGTGGTTAGACTCTGAAGACAGCTGCCCATACGACCCAGAAGATTATTTTGAATTTGGTGAAGTAGATGGTTGTCCAGAAACAGACACAGATGGCGATAGGATTTATGACTCTATAGATCAGTGTAAGAACGAACCTGAAGATCTTGTTGGAGAAGACTTTGAAGACGGGTGTCCAGAAATAGATTCTGAAAATGAACTCCCACCAGAAGAGTGGATTGAAAATGAACTCCCACCAGAAGAGTGGATTGAAGGCGTACCAAAAGTTGAAAATATCCAAGTGAACAAAGGAAGTGCGACGATAACATCAGCCGATGGAACAGTTGTATCCTCAAACGAATTTAAAATAGGAGATACTATTCAAACAGGCACAAATGCTGACACTAATGTAAAAATTGGACTTGAAGATGGAGATGGCGTCATAAATCTACAAGAAAATACTAAACTTAGTACTACCGGAATAACTCTATCTGAAGAAGAATATGCTGCCATGGAGGCTGACGTAGAATTATTTGAAAAAAATGTAATCGAGGAAATAAATAAAGCAATTGAAAAAAAATACAGCGTAACTTTATCTGAAGAAGAATATGCGGCTATGGAAGCTGATGTAGAATTATTTGAAAAAGATATGATGGAGAAAATAAATAAGAATCTAGAAAAACTCAACATGCCTTTATCTGAAGACGAAATGACTGAAATACAAACAAAAGTTTTTCTTGATGCGAGAGAAGATGCGACAAAAACATCTATTGTAGAACAAGTTAACGAAGAACTAAGCTATCTTTTGGATAGTACAGGATTAAGTGAAGAAGATGCATACGTGATGAGTACAGGTTTTGCTACTGGAATGCTACTTGGTTTAATTCCAGCTACTGGAATTCCAGGCGCGATGATCGCAACTGGTTATATTCTACTTTCGGGTGCAGGTTATTTTGAATTCTTCGCTCCTGATATTTCAAATGAAGAAAATCAAAATAGAGTAATTTTCACTCCTGATGCTTTACTCATACCTCATGGAACAGAATTCACAGTTACTATAGAAAATGGGAAAACAAAACTTGACGTAATGGAAGGTGAAGTCTCTGTTATTCCTCTTGATACAAATAATCCGATAACTACAGTAGAGGCTGGAAATTCTATTTCTGTATCAGATAACAAAGTTGAAGAGACAAGCTTGAACACAGCATCCATTGATAAATGGTGGGAAGTTTCAGCTGAACAACCAAAATCTAGTGGAGGATGTCTCATCGCCACTGCAACATATGGTTCAGAGCTTGCACCCCAAGTCCAGTTCTTGCGAGAAATAAGAGATAATACTGTACTATCAACTGTATCTGGCACATCATTTATGACTGCATTCAATGCATTCTACTATTCATTCTCACCAACAGTAGCTGATCTAGAAAGACAAAATCCAATATTCAAAGAAACTGTAAAGATTGTAATAACTCCATTGTTAACATCTCTGTCATTGCTACAGCATGTTGACATTGACTCTGAAGCTGAGATGCTAGGGTATGGTATTGGAATAATTCTACTAAATATTGGAATGTACTTTGTTGCACCAGCATTGATAATATTTAAGCTAAAGAATAGAAAGTAAACTTTAAAGCTTTAATGATGAAAAACAAAAATTCAGACTTGCATAAATGCTAAAGACAATTCTAGTCCATTAAACCTCCTGCAAAAATTCTTCCCTTGAAATACCACAATCCCTTAAGATAACTCCAAGCAAACCGACACGAATCTCCTTTAGAGGTACTGTGACGTATATGATACCATTTGTAATAGTTACATGGCTTCCTTTTTGTCTTATTGCTTGAAAACCAAATCTGTTGCAAAGAATTTTGACTAGTTCTTTCCCATGTATGGGTGAGAGCTTTGTCAAATTACAATAGCGTCTGTGGCTTTTTCTCTTAAAACTGACAAATGAAGCTCAAGGGCCTTGAGGAAGTTTTTCTTGGCATCTTGCATGTTTTTACCTGTACTATACACACCTAGCGCAGAACATGTAATAGAATAGGAACCATCGTCTTCTTTGATTACTCTAGTTTTGATATCTCTTATCTTAACAGACATGTAACAATTAGAATATTGTTTTTAATTATTTAACTTTCTTTTCAGTCATTTCAACAAGTCAAAATCAGCTTCTAATTTACCATTGTATAAACAAGCTAAGAATATATTCAAAAACACTAGTTTTTGTTCATGAGTTGGGATGAAATCGAAGTCCCAAAGGACGTACGCCCAATAATGCTTGAAAATGCAGAAGAAACTAAGCTAGGACAAAAAAACGGCGCAAAAAGGCAGTACCGCTATGGGAATTTGCATATTCGTGAGCATGATGACAAGTATCTTGTCCATATGGACAGAATCGATCCAAGGAATAGTCCACTAGGACATCTTATTTTAGATGCCCCTGAAGTGCTAGTCGGCTTGGCAGGCGTAGCAATAGGCGGTGCCAAAGTTTTTTCATACATAAACAAAAGACAAAAAAATTCCATTTTTGCAAAGCAAACAGCTACAGTATCAGGACTGATTGCATCACTTGTTGTGGGATATCTAGTGTACTCGCTAGCTAAAAAACTAAAAAATTAGGTGCT
>JAUYOQ010000023.1 GCA_030697975.1 Nitrosopumilaceae archaeon
CCAATTTCTAAATTTGTATGAACTAAAGATTCATGATAAATATTTTTGAACAATTTAGATCATTTGATCCAATAAGAGTGATTAGGATCTTACTCATTATTAATAGTGCCAAATATGTCTCTCTATCAGCCTTTCACGAATTTTCTGGATTAAGCATATTTTTGAACTCGTCCTATTTTGCCATTATCTAACTCTACTTTAATCCCATGAGAGTGAAAACTACTTGAAGTAAGAATTTTCTTAACTACGCCTTTAGTCAGAATACCTGTACGCTGGTCTTGCTTTTGTACTATTAGTACGCTTGCTCCAATTCTTATTTTATCTCTTGAAGGCGGTGTATCCAATTGATGTTTAAGGATAATTGTGCGTCTTAAATTAATCTAAGCGTCAATTGGCATCAAAGACCTAATGTGTTCAGACCTGAATGACGAGCTTCACTGCTCTAGTCTGAACTAGGTTGCGGGTATTCAAGATATTTCCCAATCTAGCCAATTAACAATTAGTTCATGCATATTCAATAAAATATATTTTTGTTATTTGCGAATTTTAAGGCTTTAACAAACTATCTACCATTTTTATTGATACAGAGTAAAAAGGCACCCCTCCTGAACCTAAGTTTGTGTTCGGTTTTCGAAGGAAATTGATCAATGACTAGGTTATGATGTAGGTTATGATTTGTTGGGGAATACTTATTTCTAAACTATCATAATGTAGGCCATGACGGCACGAAAAATTGCGGGACTTGCAGTATGTCTGAACCAGATGATCTGACAAAGGCCGAAATAGTTCGAATGATTCTTGACAAGAAAACTGAGAATGCATTGGAACAACTAAGTGAGTTTTACCATCTCTCTACTCCACAAATAGTTGTTGGAACGATAAAGAAAAAACGAAGAACTGTCTATGCAGTTTACGTTCAGGCAGAACAGAAAATTTACGCCCTAAATTCTACGATTTTTTACGATCCTTTCGTAATTTTACATGAATATTATCATCACATACGCTCAAAGCTAGGAGCGCATCGTGGTTCGGAGAGACATGCAAACATATTTGCTCAGAGCTTCATCGATTCTTACAGAAAAATTGAAAAGGCTAGACAAAATTGACTCAATTAGGCCAACAAAACCATTACAACATAAAATTCCTTAAAGGTTACGGATTCTCAGTAATTTCTTTTTTTACTTTATCGATGGCAGTAGTTAATACTTTAATTTGATTGTCAATTGTGGAAATTTTCATTAAGAGGGCGTCATTTTTCCAATCAAACTTTTCCTGAACATCTTTTAACACTGTTCCGTAGCTATTACATTGATTTATGATGTTTTTAGCTAATAATGGATCTTGAAACAGCTCGCCAATGTATCCAATATCACTTTTTATGTGTGGAATGGAAAAGTATTCTATAGTCTCCCAATTTTTTCTAGATGACAAAATTATGTTCTGTTTATTTTCTTCAGTATCTTTATTGAGATAGTCTGCTAACCACTTTCTTAATGCATAATGATACTGTAGTATGGTTTCCAAATTAGATATGACCCTATGACTAAATACTGTTAGTCTTTTTTTCTCCCGTTCATAATGTCTTTGTTCAATGTTCTGTATGCTTGAAACTAAATCGGCAATCTTTTCCTGTTGCTCCTCAGATCTTCGTTGCTGATTATTTGAATAAATCAAAATGGCAATAGTGATAGATGCCCCAATTCCAGTTTCAACTACTGACGTAATCCAGTTTGTCGAATCACTATCACTGAACAAAGGAGCATTGAAAATTAATTGTGTGACAAAGATTGTCAAAAACATGACTACTGGAGTCACAAAAAACAACAATTTTATTTTTTGATTTACCGAACTGTTTCTTTTCTGTATCATTGTTTTAAATTAAATTTCATACCTCTTAAAGTAATTTATTGAAATAGGAACTGAATTATTTAGTTTCTTTAATTTCAAACTTTAAGTTATGATTTGTTGGTGAGTAGTTAAATTGTATGTATTGAAATATAGTTTGATGAAAAAAATTAATCCACTTGAGGTCTTTTTTTGGACTTTTCGTCGCAATGAGAAAGACGTCATCAATCTTTATGATTCTCTTTCCGATGTTATGATGATTGCAACAGGAGGAGATATGTTAAATTTT
>JAUYOQ010000024.1 GCA_030697975.1 Nitrosopumilaceae archaeon
ATTTTTTGGAATTCCTCCATACAACGCATCATCTACAGTTTTTTGACCAAACGCAACTTTATTTGGATCAAACACAACGGCTAGCTCTTCATTTGACTGTTCGTCAGACTCTGTTTTTTGTCTAGTAGCTGATCTACCACAATTTCTACAAAAGTTTTCGCCAACAGCTATTGGATTTAGACAAACGTCACAGATTTTTTCTTTTTCTGTAATGTGAGGAGATGTAGAAGCAGTGATTTCAGATTTTATTTTAGTAAATTCTTGTTCCATTTCATTTTCACTTATATATGATTTAGGAATAGCAAAATTAAATTCAAAGAAAATATTTACATTATTTGATACTTGCTTTAGCGATATCTTCAACGTAGTTTTTATATCTTGGAAATTTCTTGCAAGCATTCCTCTTTTTCCTCTTTTAAGTTCCATATTTGATGGCCATGTTGCAGATGATTCAGAATATCCTAGAGATGTTAATTTTTTTAATATTGTATCATAAGTGGCACCTATGTCACCACTAGTGGTCATGGATTTTGTAATCACAGTGTTTGCCATGAATGTATCTAGCCATAATCAACAATAAGTATTATAAGTGTTTGTTGGAAGTTTGGTAATTTTTAATGCTATACTAGAATACAAAATTATAAAAAACTATTGCAAAATTGTTGTTATCGCATTGATTATAATATCGCCAAAAATAAGCTGAACTACAAAACCTGCTGTAATGTATATCATAAATGGAATCCCAGGAGTTACCCATGTATCTTTTGTTTTACAAAATTCGGTCTTTTCTGCATGATGTATTGCAAAATCTAATTTTTTATGGACTCCGTCAGATTTTTCGATAGAAAAACCATACTTTGGATTCGTAGATCTGTATCCAAGAAACATTGCACAAATCTTTCTGAATTTATTTTCGTTAAATCCGGAAAAAATGTCTATGTGATTTAAAATCGCAATTAAATTTCGAATAAAGTTAACTAACAGTATCATTATGGAAAGAAGTGCGGCATTAGTCAAGGTTGTTAGTGGCGTAACAAAATTTTCTGTTAGTGTTAATTGAGGTGCTAAC
>JAUYOQ010000211.1 GCA_030697975.1 Nitrosopumilaceae archaeon
CAAGATTTGCTCAAGGTGGAGGACCAGACAAGTCTAAAAAAGATGAGGCCATCAACAAAGCAAAATCAATGGTTTTGGGATAGTGTGAATTATGGATGTAGATTGGCATGCAATTGAGCAAAAGTGGAGAAAAAAATGGAACGAAGCAAAAGAATTTGAAACAGATCCATATGATAAAGAAAAAAAATTCATAACTGTTGCATATCCGTATCCTAACTCACCACAACACATTGGACATGGTAGAACGTACACACTAGCTGATGTTCATGCAAGATTCTATCGAATGAAAGGATACAATGTGTTGTTCCCAATGGGATTCCACTATACCGGGACTCCAATTCTTGGTATGGCAAAAAGAGTTGAAGCTGGTGACAAGGAAATCATTGATGGGCTAAAAAACATCTATCATGTTCCTGATAAAGACATCAAAACATTTTCTGAACCAATAAAGATTGCAAATTACTTTCATGAAGAGATTAAGACCGGCATGATAGAGATGGGTTACTCTATTGATTGGAGAAGAGAATTTACAACTATAGATCCTGTCTATCAAAAGTTTATCGAGTGGCAGATTAATACACTAAAAGAAAAAAATCTGATAATACAAGGATCTCATCCTGTTGGATGGTGTCCGAAGGATCAAAATCCTGTATCACAACATGATACGCTTGGCGATGTAGAGCCAGACTTTACTGAATACATCTTGATCAAGTTCAAGTTTGGTGATTACATCATACCAACTGCAACACTGCGACCAGAAACTTTGTTTGGCGTTACAAATTTGTGGGTGAATCCTGATATTAATTACAAAAAGGTAACAGTTGATGGAGAAAAATGGATTGTAAGTGCAGAGTGTGCACGCAAGCTAGAGTTTTTGGATAGAAAAATAACATATGACGGTGAGATTTCAGGTTCGGAGCTTGTTGGAAAAGAGGTAACTGTTCCACACAGAAACAAAAAGATTCCAATGCTTGAAGCCAGCTTTGTAAAATCAAACACTGGAACTGGCCTTGTAATGTCAGTTCCAGCTCATGCGCCATTTGACTATCACGCGCTGGCTGAT
>JAUYOQ010000214.1 GCA_030697975.1 Nitrosopumilaceae archaeon
CTGGGCAAATTTTGAGTGTCTTGAAAGACGGCTTCCTTTGATCTCATATAGGCTCATCAGTTGTTGACGAGAACCGCTCTCATCTTTTCTTGTTCCCAAAACAACAATTGCCTCTCCATATTCTGAAACTTTTTCGTTGATGAACCTGTCTGCATTTTTTATTTTTAACCTGTCAGTACACCAACGAAACTGATTGCTTGGTGCTGGATAGCCTCTCCCTAATAGACATACCCAAAAAGTATCAACTAGCTTTGGCCTAACAAGATTTGTTGATATTGGAAGTCCTTGTTCTTTTGCAGATTGTTCCATTTTATCTAAAGTGCCTGTAATTTGTTCTACAATTTTTGGTGATTCAACTAGGGTATCAGATGATATTACAAAGATTTTCTTTTGTCTATTTTCAGAAGGCAGACTTGAGATTGCATACCAGACAAGTTGTACCATACATGTAGAGTCTTTTCCTCCACTAAACCCCAAAATCCAGGGTCTGTTATCGCCTAGGTAAACCTCTCTAATTTCTTCGTAAATTTGCTCCAAACTGCGTGTTTTAAAAACAGATTCAGTCATGCAACAACAATCTGAGATTCAAACTCGTCTAAGGTTTTTGTTGCTCCACATTCTTTTAGAATTACATCAGCTGCTTTTTTGATACCTAATCTTGTCTTTAGCATACGTCCATCAATTACTAACTTTCCTTCCCATATAGGATCATCTCTTTCCCAACGAACTTTTTGTAATCCTTTGAGTTTTTGTTTCCAATTATCAGCATACTGTGTTGTCAGAGCATATCCTACCAGTCCCAATGCATTTAGAACGTTAGTATGTGCATGGACAAATCCATATCTTAGCTCATATGGGGTAACTTTTTTTTCAATTAAAAGATTCCATTCTGGAATGTTTTTTGCAACCTCATCCCAAAACTCAACTGCAAGTCTTTGCTTGTCAGCAGAAATTGTCTTTGTTTTAATTCTTAATAGATATCGTGTAGCGTCAGCAATTCCATTTAATGTAAAGAATTT
>JAUYOQ010000220.1 GCA_030697975.1 Nitrosopumilaceae archaeon
TGCAATGATATAGTACGCCATGTAAATTACAGTGTCTGAGAGGCTTTCAACAATCCATTATTTATCCCATGGCAGCTTTGTGCCTAGTCCGTGCTGCCTTGCACACGCTCGCTCTCGCAACCATCCTATAACATAATTAAACTCAGGGCGAATCTCTTGCGGCAAAACACTCATTCTATCAAGACACTTTGTTGCCTTTTCCTTCCAGGCTTTGTCACCATAATTTAGAAACCACTGATTGGTCAGAATTTTAACAACACATTCAGCACCGCATCTACATCGAACTGGTGCATTGTTTAGCTCTAGTAAAACATCGCCATCTTTTGCGTCAATTAGCCAATTTTTTATATCGTCTTTTACATCAGAAATTTTCTTACCTGCAAACTGTTCTGTATTTTCCTTTAGGACTCCACCGTAAAATTCTTTAGAATAAAGATCCTTTGTGGCTTCTTCTAATTTAGGATCATCTTGGTCTCGAATTTTGAATTTTTCACATATCTCTTTTGCAGGAACCTCGCCAAGCCCTTCAGTTTTGATAATTGAAATTGGTTGAATTGATCTTAATTTATCTGCAAAATATGGAGTCCTATGGGCTAGATCCTTTAAAGCCTGATAATCAAATGGAGCATGAGCTGGAACTGACATTACAATCCCAGTACCTGTTTGACTTTTGACAAAAGTTGCAGGAAAAATTGGAATATCTCTATTAGTTTTTGGTACTTTAGCTTCTTTTCCTAATAGCTCAGAGCCTGCAATCTCGTCTATTTCTTCAATTTTCTTATCCAAAAATTCTAACTTGTTGGCACATTCTGCACTTACAATCCATTTTTCACCGTTTACTTTGACTTTTTTGTATACTGTTCCAGGATTGACCCAAAGATTTGTCACACCAAATAATGTCTCAGGACGTAAAGTAGCAGTTGGTATGATAAAGTCTTCAAATTGAAATTTAATTAAAATATATTCAGTAAAGTCTGGCTCTACATCGCCAAGTGTATCATGTTGTGATACTGGATTTTGATCCTTTGGACACCATCCTACAGGATGAGATCCTTGTATTATCAGATTTTTTTCTTTTAGTGTGTTTATTTGCCACTCGATAAACTTTTGATAGACAGGATCTATAGTTGTAAACTCGCGTCTCCAATCAATAGAGTAACCCATCTCTATCATGCCTGTCTTAATCTCTTCATGAAAGTAATTTGCAATCTTTATCGGTTCAGAAAACGTTTTGATGTCTTTATCAGGAACATGATAGATGTTTTTTAGCCCATCAATGATTTCCTTGTCTCCAGCTTCAACTCTTTTTGCCATTCCAAGAATTGGCGTTCCAGTATAGTGAAATCCCATTGGAAATAAAACATTGTAGCCTTTCATCCTCAAGAATCTAGAATGAACATCAGCTATTGTGTAAGTTCTACCATGTCCAATGTGTTGCGGTGAGTTAGGATATGGATAGGCTACCGTAATGAATTTTTTTTCTTTAGAATTAGGATCTGTCTCAAATTCTCTTGCCTCATTCCATTTTTTTCTCCACTTTTGCTCAATTGCATGCCAATCTACATCCATAATTCACACTATCCCAAAACCATTGATTTTGCTTTGTTGATGGCCTCATCTTTTTTAGACTTGTCTGGTCCTCCACCTTGAGCAAATCTTG
>JAUYOQ010000228.1 GCA_030697975.1 Nitrosopumilaceae archaeon
ATCACTTCTTGAGAATCTGCCAAAGGGAGTAAAGATTATTGGAACATACTGGACGTTAGGAAGATATGATGCAGTGTGGATTTATGAGGCTCCTTCAGAAAAAGAAGCAATAAAGCTTGGAATTGACGCAGGCGAGGTTATGCAAACGCAAACGCTTGTTGCAATATCAAGAGAAGAAGCTATCAAGCTGCTCGGTAAGATCTAAATTTTTACTAATTGTAATAATCATCAAAGCTTTTTGGTTTTGGCTGTATGTATTTAGCACATTTTGTGATCAAGAGGTAAATCCTGTAAAAATATCTGTTTTCTTTTAATCTTGGACCTATTTTCTCCCAAAAATACCTAGCATGGATTTCTGAGAATCTTGAGTTACTTATTACCAAAAATGAATTTTTTGATTTTGTTATTATTTCTAGTGTTTTTGGGCTAAATGCTTGTTCTGATTGCTTTCCAGCTCCTACCATTATTAATTCAGGCTTGTCTGTGTTAAAGTTCTGCAACAATTTTGGAACTAGTGTATCGTCTCTAACATCAAATCTTTCCAATGGTATCTTTTGCCAGCCTAGATCGAACATCTTTTCATTGATTTTGTTTATGATATTGAGCTCTTTTTCTGGAGTACCTGTGGTTGCCCTAACAATTCGTATCTTACTGCCTTGAGATTTTAGAAAAGAGTCAGCTACATCTAATGCCAAGTCACAATGTCTTCCTCTGTCGTATGATACAACCACATTTGAGATTTCATTATCAAAGTTGTCTCTAACTACAACTCCTATTATGTCGCATGTAGCAAGCGACATTAGCTTTCTATTATTTTTTAGATCATCAAAATCAATAACAAGTAGATTAGTACCTTGTTCTTCGATTGTGGCAAGTATGGCTTCAGTTATATCATGTGATAGTCTTATTAAATAACCAGTAGAGTCACTATCACCTAATTCTTTTTTGAGATTCTCAAGTGTATGTACTTCCTTATCGGCAATTTCCCTTGATGATGACAATGGAAGCTGGATTGGAACATTTACAACATTGAGGTAGGAAATCTCGGCATCTCTTGCATTAGCGATAACATTTGCTATCTTTACTAAATTTTTAATCGATTTACCATTATAGTTAATTAGTATTCTATAGTTTTGGCGCTTTTGCGGAATTTCATTTATAATTGATGGGGCATAGTGCTCTATCTCTTTTTTTGCAGTATACAACTAGTAGATTGTAAACCCAATCAATACCCAAATAACGGCAATAAGCCAGCTTAGTGGATTAAAGATTAACAGGTAAATTGCCAATCCAATTTGTGTAAATATACCAATAATTGGAATCACAGGAAATAATGGCGTTTTAAAACCATAATCTAGTTTTGAACCATAAAGCCTTCTAATTGTAATTGCAG
>JAUYOQ010000237.1 GCA_030697975.1 Nitrosopumilaceae archaeon
TCATAATTTTGGTTTCCATTGTTTGCCTTGAGTCGTCCCAAACTCACATAGTCTGATGCGCTAGCATCTGATGCAAGATAGACGTAAAGATCAGGTCCGTTTGTTGAGCTAAAATCTTCAAGCCTTAGAATCTGTTGGCTATTTTCTAGTGGAACAACAAGTGCGTTTCCTTTAGCATCGTGGATTCCATCTCCTACTCCCACAAAAGAGCCAGATAGTAATACAGCTACTCTTGATTCAGTATCCATCATTGTATCATCTTCCATCTTGTCTGCCATTTCGGCTTTTTCCATCATGACATCTTTTTCCATTGTTTCTGATTTTGTCACAAGTACAGTTTCTGGTAGTTTTTCGTCTACTGTTGTGTTTATGAATAATGGGCTTAGTGCATAAACACTAAATGGAATAACTATTGCTGCAACTATTGCAGAAATTATTATTTTTTTATTCATAGGCACAAATTTGCGATATAGTATTAAAGTAAATATCCATATCTTTCCCAAATCTTTACCAAATGAAAACAAAAAGATTGCCGTAATTTCTAGAATCAGTTTTGTTTTTTTTCTTAATACTTTGTATAATCGCCATACAGCTGATTTAGGATTCTGTCTATGATGTCTCTGCTTCCCTTATTATCAATGGTTACAAGCATCAGATGATTGTCTTTTAGAGGAACTGTAACTCTTCTCAGGTTTTCATAAACTGCCAAGACATACAGTCCCTTGCCAATCTTGTCATAGTGTTTCATTCGTGACTTCCATGCATTTGCAGAAGTCTTTAGTGTCTCTTTTGTTTCATCAGTGTCAAGGTATGGTTTTACCCCCCTTCTTACTCGACTTACCTTTTGATTGCCATCCATATCAAAAATTGTGGCATATCTGATGTTTTCATCAAGATCCATGATTCTATCTATGAACTTTTCATGGTTTATCAGTTGTATTATAGGCATTTCAAACTGAAATATTTTGTCTTGATTTTACTATGCAATCAAGATTAAAGTAACTTTAACGCTTCATTTCGTGGAACTGCTACAAGTGTTTGAGTTTGTGCAACCTCGCCAACACTTATTCCAAGTTTTATGGCCTCTTTCTCGCTTGGTGCCTCATAAATCCATACAGAATCAAATCTTCCCA
>JAUYOQ010000223.1 GCA_030697975.1 Nitrosopumilaceae archaeon
GTGAAGAAAAAATCAAGGAAGAAACTGGTGCTGACATTAGGGTAATTCCCTTTGATAGCAAGAATTCAGATGGAAAATGCATTTTCTGCAAATCACAAAGTGTCTCAAATGTTATTTTGGCAAGAGGCTACTAGATTTTTGCTTTGTTGATATACTAGAAAACGCATCGTAAATCGTGGATGAAATACTCAGAGTACAAAATCTGACAAAGTATTTTACAAAAAAGAGTGTCTTTAGTTCAAAATCTACAACTGTCAAGGCAGTTGATGATATCTCATTTTCATTAAAAAAAGGCGAAGTCTTTGTTCTTGCAGGCGAGTCAGGCTCTGGCAAATCCACTACTGCAAGGCTGATTCTAAAGGCAATAGATGCAGACTCTGGTAAGATATTTTTTAACGGCGAAGAAATAACAGATGATCCAAAAAGTATCAAGAAATTAAGAATGTCATGCCAGATGATCTACCAAGACCCTTACGACTCGATTAATCCCAGAATGAGAGTACATGATATTGTTTCTGAACCACTGGAGATTCATGGCATTGGTAGTGCAGAAGAAAGAAAAAAGATCGTACTTGAGGCATTGCATGAGGTAAAGCTAGAACCTGCAGAAGACATTGTAAAAAAATATCCCCACACATTATCTGGCGGCCAGCGCCAGCGAGTTGTCCTTGCACGTGCACTAGTACTAAAGCCAAAAATAATTATCGCAGATGAGCCGGTATCAATGCTTGATGTATCTATTCGGGCAGAAATGCTTGAGCTAATGGAAGCGCTGCAAAAAAAATACGAAATATCTTACATCTACATAACACACGACCTTGCAACTGCAAGATTTTTTGGAAAAAGAATTGCAATAATGTACTTGGGAAAAATTGTAGAGGCAGGCCCTGTTGACGATGTGTTATTGCATCCGCGTCATCCATACACACAGGCACTAATTGATGCAATTGCAGAGCCAAACCCTGACAACCTCTATGTTGAAAAAAAGGTAAGAATCAACGAGCCACTAGATATTGATGTCTATGAGGGTTGCAGGTTTCGTGCACGATGTCCTTATGCAATTGATAAATGCAAAGACGAGCCTCTGTTGGAAAAGTTAGACAGTCAAAGAGAAGTAGCGTGTTTTGTCAAGCTTGACTAATTAGCTTGCCATTGAAGGCAGTCGCTTGTCCTTGTATGTAACAATGTGAGAAACGCCATTTTTTGGAAAAACGCCATAGATTAGTCTGGCTTTTTCTACAAC
>JAUYOQ010000248.1 GCA_030697975.1 Nitrosopumilaceae archaeon
TAATTATGACAGTTTACACATGGGTTGCAAAAGGTGCATGGTTTGCACTAGGATATCCATATGACTTTATCGTAACGCCGGTATGGCTACCATCAGCAATGTTGTTGGACTTGGCATACTGGGCAACAAAGAAAAACAAGCATTCATTGATACTGTTCGGCGGAGTACTGGTAGGAATGTCATTGCCACTGTTCAACATGGTAAATCTAATCACTGTGGCAGACCCACTAGAAACTGCATTCAAATATCCAAGGCCAACACTGCCTCCATACATGACACCAATAGAACCACAGGTAGGAAAGTTCTATAACAGTCCAGTAGCGCTTGGCGCAGGTGCTGGTGCTGTACTGGCAGTAACGTTTACAGCTCTTGGTTGTAAACTGACAACGTGGACGTATAGATGGATGGCCGCATGGTCAAAGTGGGACTAAACCCAACAACCTCTTTTACTTTATTTTAATCCCATCTGGCTCTAGATTTCCTGCACTTTTACTTTTGATTAAAAAATATTGCACAGGTTGTGATCTTTTTTTCTCCCATTAACTAGAAGCCAAAATTGACACTATACCTTATTGAAGCAGCAGTACAGTCAGCTATTTGCTACAGCCCCAAAACCTTTTGTAAAATGGGCCGGGGGAAAAAGGCAGCTTATCACATCATTAGAAGGACATCTGCCAAAAAAATTCAACACCTATTTTGAGCCATTTCTTGGGGGCGGGGCCTTACTATTTCACCTCTTGAATCAAAGCCCAAATCTAAAATGCAGCATCTCGGATCTAAATTCTGATCTAATCTTAGCATACATTACAATACGCGACAAAGTAGAGCAACTAATTGAATCACTTGAGAAACATTCAGGCAAATATTCTGCAGATCAAAGAGAATACTATTATTCTGTAAGAGAGTCGGCGCCAAAAAACCAAATAGAAAAGGTATCAAGGCTTTTGTTTTTGAACAAGACTTGTTTTAATGGGCTGTACAGGGTAAACAGCAAGGGCCAGTTCAACGTCCCACTTGGAAGATACACAAACCCAAGTATAGTAAACAAGGAAAATCTCATATCAGTTAGCAAAATCTTGCAGTCAAAAAACATCGCAATAAGGTGTCAGGACTTTGCAGCTATTCTAGATGAGGCAAAAAAAGATGATTTTGTGTATTTTGATCCGCCATACCAGCCAGTCAGCAAAACTGCCAACTTTACAAGCTATACAAAGTGCGAGTTTACCTACAAAGATCTGGAGCGACTAGCTGATCTTTGCCAAAAACTAGACAAAAAAGATTGTAAGGTATTGTTATCAAACTCTAACACAAAAGAGGTAAGAAATCTGTTCTCCTCTGAATGGAAAGTTGTAGAGATCTTAGCAAATCGCGCTATAAACTCGAACTCTAAAAAGAGAACAGGCCACTCTGAGCTTTTGATAAAAAACTATTAAGCTTCGAGCGGGATTTGGACCCGCGACCTTTACCTTAC
Organism: Nitrosopumilaceae archaeon; assembly: GCA_030697975.1. Lineage (GTDB taxonomy): Archaea > Thermoproteota > Nitrososphaeria > Nitrososphaerales > Nitrosopumilaceae > VHBM01. Next base: position 1,472 of record JAUYOQ010000248.1, read on the forward strand.
CAAGGTAACGCTCTGCCAGGCTGAGCTATCGAAGCATAAAGTTGGCTCCTCAAGTGTTCTTTATAATTTTGATTATGAAACAACAAAAACACTAAACTGTTAAATTTCGCGCAAAAATTAGCTAGTTTTGTGGAGGGGTAGTCAAGCCTGGCCAAAGAAGCTAATGCTTTGGATACGCGAGACTTAAGATCTTAAAAATGGGTGATCTCGTCTCTTAGGGGTTCGTGGGTTCAAATCCCACCTCCTCCACTATTTTGGATGCCTGATTCCTTTTGAGTTCAAAATCTCGTAAACATCAGGAAGTGAAAATACAAAACCAACATGGAAGCAATTTTTTTCTTCGCACAACTGACAATAAAGCTCGCCTCGCTGAACTGTTACTTCAGCTATTCTATTTTTGATGTTGTCCTTTACAATAACTCGGTCATCATCAATTGAAACCTTTTCTAGCTTTGGAGCATATTTTGCAAAGGTCTTGTCCTTTTGCATTGTCTGCTCAAGCATGTATGTAATATAGCCTGCAAAGCTGTTGACTCCCTTCATGGTAAGTTCTTGTTTGTTTTTTTGATAAATCTCGTAGTACCTGTCGTATACGGTGTCCGAAACAGTAATTGATTTGAAACCTTCTTTTGGCATGGTACTTACCTGTTACCGTACATTAAAGTACGCATTTATTTAACACTTGTTATTGACTTTCTGTCAAGCACACGTCAGCTTTTTTTCTTTTTTTTCAGTGCTATGCTTATTCCAACTATTGTACCTGCCACAATAATTGCAACTATTCCAACTTGAGTTATGATCGAAGATGGCTTGAATGATTCTGTTGGCTCGATCATAAAATAATCAATAAACAACGTAGCCGCTGCAAACCCAAAAAGCGCAATAAGTACTGCAGCCTTTACATTTGCCATATCAGGTACTTGATTTTTATTGTTATAAAATAGGCTGGTTGTGGTTTTGTTAAGTTAAGGGTTTATTTTGTAATGTATTTTATGTGTTAGAAAAAGATTCCAAGTGGAGTAATTAGATTTTATACGATATTGTATTTGTACCAATTATGGCAAAAGGCTACAAGGAAAGTGAGCTTAGACAAAAACTAGTCGAGGTTTTACAAGACTCAAAGACTGGACTTTCTGGGGTAGAGATATCAGAAAAACTTGGGATTAATCGAATGACAATGACAAAATACCTTAACGTATTTGCGGCAGAAGGACTAGTCCAGCAAAAAAATGTTGGAAATGTAAATTTGTGGTTTGTAGAAGAAGGAACAGAGCAGTTTAGCTTTCCTCAAGATTACTTTAGAGTAAAAACAAAGTATCTTGAGGCACTGATGAGTGTGTCGTCGCATCATGTCGTTAATCTGATAAGAAACTGCATCCATTCTGGGGCAGCAACACCAAAAATTATGACAGAGATTATAGTTCCAGCAATTGATTCTATTGAGGAACTTTACCAGCAAGGAAAAATTGGCAAGTCGGAGCAGAAGTTTCTAAACTGGTTAATTTCGCAGTCAATTCAGATCACAAATGTAATCCATGCAGAGGAAAAACCACAAAAAAATGTCATTTTGATTTCTGCTGACACAAAAAACATGCTGTATTCAGAGGCTGCAGCTGTATCATTTCGTTTCAACGAATGGAAGGTGTTCAATCTTGGCGACATGTCAGATGCAATCGATGTCCTCTTTGACTTGGATTTGCAAAAGTTGCTTGGCAAGGTATGGAAGCAAAAAAATAGCATTATGATAATCATTGTTTTTTCATCCTCAGAAGACGGCTTCAAGTTTTTCTCAGAAGCCATTAACGTGATAAAGGAAAAATCAGGAAAAAGACTGCATCTTGTCTTGTGCAGTAAATTGAAAAAAAAGACAACTGCAAAGGCAGACTTGGTAGCAGAAAAATTAGAAGATGTCTTGCAGTGGTCACAGACTGCCTACGAAAGTTTTGTAAAATCATAAAGTGGGCCGAGTGAGATTCGAACTCACGACCTTTCGATGTCTGAATAAGTTTTATCAGTCGAACGCTCCAGCCAAGCTGAGCTACCGGCCCCGAAAAATTCTTAGATAGCAGTCATTTAAGTTTGTTCTTTCCACTTTATCGAACAACCAATAGAAGGATCAAAATCTTTTTCAATTTTTTGTCCTGCAAGAAATTTCTCAATATTTTTTATCATGGTTTTTTCGGTGGTAGTATCTTCTGGATTCATTGCATTGTCGATTCTTCCATGAAAGATTAGTTTTCGTTCCTTGTCAAATAGAAACGGATCCGGCGTACAAACTGCACCATACCTTTTTGCTACCTCTTGAGTCTCATCTACAAGATAGTCAAACTTGAGACCTTTTTCACTTGCAATCATTTTCATGTTCTCAAAGCTGTCATCAGGATAGTTTGTTGGGTCATTGCTGTTGATTCCAACAACTGCAACTTTACCTTTGAATTTTTCATAAAGCTCCTTGATTGCGCCTACTTTTGCCTTTACATACGGGCAGTGGTTGCATATGAAAATCACCAAAAGGCCATCATAGTTTTTGTAGTCGGAAAGCGAGTGTCTTTTGTCGTCAACTCCAAGCAGATTAAAATCAGGAGCCTTGCTTCCTGTCTTTAATGCAACTTCGGATTTTAAGAGTACCATTACAAACAAAACGACTCTAATTCAAATAAAATCTTTCTCAAGACAACAATTAAAATCCACACTACAACCAAAGCATGCAAGGGCTGATAGTTCAGTGGTAGAATGCCCGCCTTGCACGCGGGAGGTCAGGGGTTCAAATCCCCTTCAGTCCACTATTTTGTTTAAACCAATTTTGTATTTTTTAAACTGCGATCATTTCTAAAATACGAACAGCCGGTGGATTTAAATACCAAAAGTTGTCGTTGAAAATAACATGGGATATGAAGCATCTATAGCAGTCTGGATTCCTCTAATTGTAGGACTCGCACCCGGATTGGTATATTGGTTTGTCATTACCGGAATGAGAAAACGATAAAGGAATTAACCCAAAAAACATCTTTTTCTTCTTTAGGCTCAATTCATAGTAAAACCTTCTAGTCTACCTTGTTGATATTATGATATACTGCATATGATTAATGACTTTGAATACAAAAAATTGATGTGGAAAATCCTACTGGTAGTACTTTTGGTATTTACGTTGCTGCCAGTTAGTATGTCGTATTCGCAATCTTTTGACAATGAATCACAACTAGGAATCAAGCTTACAAACACACAGCCATTTAGCTACAAAGACTCTGATGGAAAAACTGTAGTTATTGGTGAGGTAAAAAATACAAAAAACTTTCCAATCACTGGAGTAAAAGTTTGGGCAGGATTTTACGATAACA
>JAUYOQ010000253.1 GCA_030697975.1 Nitrosopumilaceae archaeon
TAGAGATAGTAGAATACTCAGACGATCCAGCAGAATTTTTAAAAAATATATTGAATTCAAAATTAGTTTCTGAAGTGAAACTGAATAAAAGAGCAGATGGCACTATGCAAGCAATTGTACTAGTTGATCCAAGAAAGAAGGGCATTGTTGTTGGCAGGGAAGGCCGCAACGCTGAAAAAGCACGACTCTTGGCAAAAAGATATTTTGAAATTACAAACGTCCAAATAAATAGTCCTGAAAGAATACCCGAGATTTAATTTTATGGCAAAATCACCACTTGGTTTGTTTGCAGGTCGGGTTTTGAAAGCAAAACGAAAACGACTACGTTGGTCTATTGGAACATACAAAAGAAGAAAACTTGGACTGGATAAGAAAGCAAATCCTCTTGGTGGTGCACCACAAGCAAGGGGAATTGTATTAGAGAAAGTAGGCATTGAAGCTAAACAGCCAAACTCTGCTGTAAGAAAATGTGTCAGAGTTCAACTTATCAAAAATGGAAAGACCATTACAGCGTTTCTTCCACGAGACGGCGCAATGAACTTTGTAGATGAACATGATGAGGTTCATGTTGAGGGAATGGGCGCTACAATGGGTGGAGCCATGGGCGATATTCCAGGAGTTAGATTTAAGGTATTCAAAGTAAATGGCACCTCTCTGCGTGAATTGGTGCTTGGCAAGAAAGAAAAACCAAGGAGATAGTAAAGCATGGGAGAAACACAAAAACTTTTGTTGTTTAGGAAATGGGATTTATCAGATATTGAGATACAAGATAGAGGCCTAAAGAATGTAATCTCACTTAGGCAGTCTATTATGCCATTAACATTTGGACGCTCAGCTCTTAAACGATTTAACAAAGCCGACGTCAACATAGTCGAACGCCTAGTTAACAAACTAATGCACTTTGGAAAAAAATATGCAAAAAATACGGGAAGGATGGCTGGCAAAAAAATTCATGCAATAAATACCATGAAAACAGCTTTTGATATAATCCACTTAAAAACTGGCAAAAACCCTGTTGAAGTTTTAGTTAGAGCAGTAGAACATTCAGCACCAAATGAAGACACAACTAGAATTGTATATGGTGGAACAGCCTACCATGTTTCTGTAGATGTAGCACCTGTAAGACGAATTGATTTGGCGTTAAAGTTTATTTCTGATGGTGTCAAAGAGGCCACATTTTCAAACCCAAAAGCAATAGAAGAACACCTGGCAGAGCATTTGATCCTAGCTGCAACAAATGATCCTAACGCTCCATCTGTAAGGAAAAGACATGAGCTAGAAAGAGTAGCCCAAGCATCCAGATAAAAAACGAGTAGCCCGAGGCAGATTCGAACTGCCGTCCCCGCGTGTCCTCTCATAAGATCCAGAGCGCGGAATCCATAACCTTGAAATTATTTGGCCGCTAGACTATCGGGCTACCAAGACGACTAAATTGAGTTAGAATATAATTATTTATTTACAATTTTAAGCATTAACTATTTGATTTTCGCTTCATAAATTGCAGTAGCATAATCACAATCTGCTTTTAATCTCATATAAGGAATCAATCTATAATGTATGGAGTAAAGATCCTTTTCTTTGTAAAGAATCCCTTTTTGTTGCAAGGACACCAATCCCCTTGATGTGCTCATCACCATTGTACTATCATTTTTACAAATCTCATCACGTTTTTTTTGATATTGTTTTAGTGTAAATGCTACATCATTTAGTTCTAATATCAAGGGCCAAACAATTTTTTGCCAAACAAATCTTCGGTTTTCAGTAGCAGAAGCATATTTTCCTTTATCGCTCAACATTAATAGCATCTTGAGAATTGGTTATAATTGAATTGTCACAAAAAGAAATTGTAGAGTCACTTATTTTATTAGAAAAAGACTGGGAAATTGATCCACTTTTACACGATTTTATGTTAGGAAAATATACTGATGTATCAGATTATCCAATCAAAGTAAAAAACGTAATTTTTCATATCCCTTACTTAACCAAGGAAAAAAAATTTATTTTGTGGAAGTGCTATTGGCCAGACTGTCATAACTGTTGCAATAGACAGGGAAGATTACCATTGACTTCAGATGATATAATCACAATTGGAAAAGGCATGAAATATCAAAAAACATCTGATTTTTTAAAAAATGAGACCTTGGTTGCTACCTGGCAGGAATATGGACCTTCAGGACAAGTAACTATGACTAATATCAATCTAAAACGAAAAGATGACGAAACCGCCGCTGATGATGGAACTCACATCTCATGCAGATTTTTAGACAACAAAGGGTTTTGCAGTTTACATCCACAAAGGCCTGGAGTTTGCTATCTTTATCCATTTTCTACGTGGCTTGTAAACGAAAACGGTACAGCACGGGTTCATGCAACATTTCAATTTACAGGAGATTGCCCAGGATTTTATTTATCAGAAACAATTGATTCTATGAAAGAGGTTTTGAAAGAGTACTCTGGACTAGTTTACGACTATAATATGAAATCAAACAGGACAACTAGAGAAAGCTTTGGCTATGTAACATTTGGCTAGGCCTTTGCAACCTTCACCAAATCCTTGTTTCTTATATAATTT
>JAUYOQ010000261.1 GCA_030697975.1 Nitrosopumilaceae archaeon
GCCCAAACATCATTAGATTATTTTGTCTTTCAGGTCACTATTCAAAACCAATTGATTATTCAGAAGATCTTCTAAAAGAAAATATTGTGAAATGGAGACAAGTTGAAACATGCTATTATGAATTGTTACTTGCCGAAGGAAAAGGCCAAAGCAAAGCAATCGAAGAAACTGTTTTGCAATGTAGCTCTGAATTTGATTCTGCACTAAGTAATGACTTTAACACATCACTTGCACTAACAGCATTTTTCAGGCTTGTAAAGGAGATAAACCGACTTGCAGCTGATGAATTATTATCAAAATCGATTGCGGAAAAAGTACTTCCGGAGCTTGAAAGAATGCTTTTGGTGTTAGGACTGGTAATTCCAAAAATTACAAATGATGAAATCAATTCAATAAATGAATTAATCAAGAAACGCGAATCGCTAAGGCAGCAAAAAAAGTATCAAGAAGCTGATAATATCAGAGAACAGATTTCCAAGATGGGAATTGAACTAATTGACCATAAAAACAGAACAGCATGGATGAAAAAAGAAAAAATCCAATTAGATATTTCTTAAAGATTTAAAGAATTTTGTGACGTTTAAGATCTTGCTTGAGTTTTTTTGCATTTACATATTTGATGCTTTTTATTCCAATAGAATTTGCAACCTGAACGTTTGAAATTTTATCGTCAATAAAGAAAATCTCAGATGATTTGAATGGCACGTTACCAAGTACATATTTGAATATCCTTCTGTCCGGCTTTGCAAATCCTATCTTATGAGAATAGACTTGGAACTCAAAGATATCTAAGAAGCCAAACTCTTCAAGGATTGTATGTGTAGTTTTTTCAAGATTTGAAAGCACACCTACTTTGATTTTGTTTTCTTGTATTTTTTTTACCATTTTTAGTATGGAATTGTTTAGTTTGGCTTTATCTTTGAATGTATCATGAATTAGAGATTTTTTGACTTTCTGTAATTCTGATGATTTTACCTTTTTGCCTATTTTCCTCCAGAATTCATTTTCAGATATCTTGCCTGTGTGTAAATTTACAATTTCTTTTTCACATTCACTAGTCAGAATCTTTTCTTGAACGCCAAACTTTTCAGAAACAACATGATACAGCCATGCATCACGCCAATTAACTAAAACTCCGCCTATATCGAATAATACTAGTTGAAATTTTGACATAAATGGTGTAATTATAATTCAGGTTTTTTTCTTTGAAGCACTAACAAGTGATATTACGTCTCTGTCACGCAGTTGGTAATTTGTAGGGAGTCGTAGGTTATACCTCAAATCCTTTGCATAAAGCAAACCTTTGAGCAAATCTGTGTGAATTTCTTTTGCCAAGTCAGTTACAGTGGAACCATCCTTCATTAAAATAAGGTCTGGCAAGATGCGTCCCTTTTTGTCTGATAGTTTTTCTTCGTTTGCTACAGGATAAATCGAGTTCATTTTTAGCAATTTGAATACAGTCACATTGATTGCAAATTGTACGCCGGTTCTCATGTATTCTCCCATGATGTCTTTTTTGATAAAATTCAACGCATCTTTTTGTTTGTTGTTAAGATCTTGTGGATTTAAGATATCAAACTGTTCAGAGCCTGGAGAATATTTTATCAGACCCTTTTGTTCTGCCCTTCTAAGACTTAGCTCGCTGTCTGCACTTGCAGGTACTATAATAGTATCAATGTATCGTTCATGTAGTCTTGCAAAGTTTTTGTCTGCACCTTCGATGTCAATCTTGTTTGCAACAATAAGTGTTGGTTTTGAAACCTTCCTAAGATATGATGCAAGACTTTTGCTATCTTGGAATTCAAAGTTATCAAAATCCTTGTCTTCAAGGCCAGTTACTTTAAGGGCTTCTTTAACATGAGATTTGTGTACACCTATCCCACGGTAAAGATCCGTTATTACATCAATTAGATCAGTACCAGAGCGAACAAGTTTTGATACCTTGTCTCTGTTTCCTTCAAGAATTTTATGGTACCACATTACAAGCTCTTCTTCAATGTCGGCAAAGTCAGAAATTGGATCACCTGCACCAACTTCTGTTATTTTTCCTGTAGAATCAACGCTCCCTGATACATCGACTATATGCAACAAGGCATCTGATTGGGCTGCAACAGTAAGAAACTGGTCCCCAAGTCCCTTTCCCTTCCATGCATCTTTGATAAGTCCTGGCAAATCAATTAGCTCAATTGGAATGTAGCGCCATCCTTCGCTACACTTTGAGTTGTTTGGATTATCAACCACGTTAAACTCTGGATGAACACAAAGGGTAATCGCATAGGCAGTTGCCTTTTCAGGTTTTTTTGTAGTAAATGGGTATGTTGAGATTTCAGCTGACGATAGGGTAGCTGAATTAAAAAATGTAGTCTTGCCGGTATTTGTTTTGCCAATAAGACCGATTTTGATCGGCATGAATGAAATGTCCTTTCTGATTATTTATCTCTGACTAGATGTCTTCTCGTAGTTTTTTACACATGTTTTTAAGCTCGCTAATGGACCACTCGACTTCGTCTATGTCTTCTTTTGTTATTTTATCATCCCATTTTTCAAGTGCGATTTTTGCTATCTGTGAGCAATGATAAAGCAATCCCCAGTATGGATGATGTTCTGCAGTAGCATATGCAAGCTCTGAGACGTCATCAAGACCTGTTTTTGCCCTAGCAAGGGAGGTAATGTTTTGCCCAAAAATACGGATAATATTTGCCTCTAGATCCTCTTCAACTTTTAACATTACATTATTTTTTTCAAATGACTTGACAAGATCTAAAAGGGAATTGTAAAACTCTAAAAAAGAGCCAGTCATTTTAGAATAGACGTTGATGTTCTGCAAGCATGCATCTATTGAAGACTACTTTGATTCCAGCCTGTCTTGCAAGATCTTCGGCTTCTGGATTGTGGATTCCTTCCTGTAACCAAATCACTTTTGGTTTTTTCTTTATTGCCTCTTGAACTACAGGCAGGACGTCTTCTGATGGCCTAAACACATCCACTATATCTATAGAGTCATTGATTTCATTAATGTTTTTGTAGCATTTCTTGCCAAGTATGGCATCAGCCGTTGGATTCACTGGAGTGATGTTATAGCCTTGATCTGCCAAATATTTTGGCACATAATGTGCTGCCTTTTCTTCATTTTTTGACATTCCTACAACTACAACATTTTTGAGTGAGAAAATTTTTCTAATCTCTTCATCTGTGAAGGAGTCTTTTTCCATAATAATGAAGAGGGTAATTAGTTTATAATTTATTGTAGAGCTTTTATAGGATACACAATACTTTTCGTAGATATTTGTGACAACCATAATCGA
>JAUYOQ010000264.1 GCA_030697975.1 Nitrosopumilaceae archaeon
TCCAAGCGTTCCCTCTGATCCTGCAATTATTTTTTGAGAATCATTTTGGCTGTTTATTGCATCCAGCCTGTATCCACACGAATTTTTTGAAACTTGTGGAAATGTTGACTTGTCTATACCATTTGCCACACTGACAACAAATTCTGCATATTTTGTCTTTGATGGTAATTTTATCAGATCGCCAGTACCTGTAACCAAAGTCACTTCAAGCAGATTGTCGATCATGCTTCCATACTTTAATGACCTGCTTCCACTTGCATTTGTTGCAATCATGCCTCCAACTGTACAGTAAGGACCAACTGATGGATTTGGGCCAAAAAATTTCCCATGTTTTAGGAGTGCATTGTCCAAGTTTCCCTTTAACGCACCTGCACCAACCTGTACATGGTCTTTTGATATTTTGATCTTATCAAAATTTCTCATATCCAAAATAATTCCGTCTCCAAGCGCACTTCCAACAAGTCCTGTTCCAGCACCTCTAGGTGTCACAGAAATTTTTCTTTGTGATGCAAAACGTAAAACTAGAACAATATCTTTTAGATTTTTTGGAATGACAACCACTTTTGGTTTTATTTTGTATGCGCTAGAATCTACCGAATAATAATCTAAAACTACATCATCCCATAAAACTTGGCCTATGATTGTTTTTTCTAGTTTTTTTCGCAGCTCTGATAAATTCATTGATTTATCAAGTATAGCATCATATTATGGTGAATTATTAGAACTGTAAGGGGGTTCTGTAATAGTCCCAACGTTCTGGATCAAACTTTTTCACGAACTGTACATTTTCATAAGTTTGCGAACGTCTTTCTATTACATCGCGCAGCGCAAAACTAGTTAGATACTTGTATTTTTTGGCATGTGCTAACATTGTAAACAAGTGACGCAGCTCTCTGCCTCCTTCATGCCCCCAGTATCCCATCTTTAGCGAAATGGGCTCTAAAAATATGGTATTTCCTAAACCCATGTTTTCATCTTGGATTCCTGGGCGTAATTTGTAATTTTCAAGAGGCCCTCCTTTTGCATATCCAATTATTTCGCCTTTTGGGCTTCCAAGTCTTAATGTGTTCAGTATGGTGTTTGGGTCTCTTACAGACTCTACAAAAGCATTTCTTGCAAATTGTAGCGGTTTTGGAAGCTCGTCATAGAGTGCAAGTAATGTCTCAATAAAGCTTTCATCGCTTCTTAATGTTATAGAATCAATTGTTGGAACAAGTCTTAGATTGTCAAAAACAAAATTTGAATGTATTTGAATTTCTTGTTGTCTTAGATTCAAAAATCCTAAAACGTTGTTCATGAAATTTTTTCTCATCTGGCGTGGCAGTGACGCTAGAACCCTTTCAGTCATCTCGGTTTCATTATTTAGTAAATCTTCAAAATATGCAACAGATCTGCGCACGATAAGAGATGGATGCCACGCCAAAGCATGTGCGTTCATTTTTGCCATCTCCATTCCTTTTTTGAAATCACCTAATGCATAACCACTTACTCTATCCACTATGGAAAGAAACCATCCTAGCTTTAGATAATGTTCCTGTTGTTGTGGATCGTCTTTTGTTAGAGGAGATTTTTCAAAACATTCTTTTATCTTTTTTTCAGCGTTTTCTTTTAACTCTCCCTTCCATGGATAAGTTGTTCTTAGGATAAGTGTAATTACTATATTGATATCAAGTCCTGCCTCTGCAATTAATGATTGTACATTCTTGTCAGTTAAGAGAAATTTTATTACGCTATCTTCGTGTGGCTTGTCAACACTTTTTTGTGGATCAAAGTCGTGAAACAGGGCAGCAGCATACAGATATTTTAGATCATTTGGTTTAATCGACTCAAGTGAGCTTTTCCAAACAGATGCCATAAGCGTTACATAAGTTACCTCTAATTCGTGATTGATGTTGTGATATCCATAGTAATCCATGCCAAGACCTTGCGACTCGAAAATTTCTATAGTGTAATCAAGCATCTTTGTAAAGCACGGTGTGTCAAGGCCCATCAAAATAGCTCTATTCTCGATTTCATTTCTTAGAGTCGTGGTTCTTTGGACTAGTTGCAACAGTATCCCGATCGCTATGTCGCTTTTAAACATGTAGGAAATTACCACAATTTAGCCATGTGAGACAAGGAAGTTTGGGGAGTATCTCAAATTATGAAAGTAAAATTCATTACAATTAATTTTAGATTGGTAAATAATGGTAATTGACGACAAACTACTTTCTAGTATAACACAAAATAATGCGGACCGTGATTATACATTACATCTTGATACAAAATCATACCAATTAAGAGACGTATCAATTACAAAATCTGCTACGCCATTGACAAGGCCAAACATGCGAGGTGGAGTTTATTTTTCTGATACTTTTCATTATAAGATAAAGGCAACAGTTGATGATACTACTATAGTCACATTTCTGTCAAAGGCAATGCTTGGGCCAAATACTGAATTCAAGAACCTAAAGATAACATCCAATTTGAAAAAAGACGTGGGAACAAAAAATATTTCCATATTAACTAATCTTACAAACACAATGCAAAGCTCATCAAAAGTAGAACTGAATATGGTTATTGTAGAGATAAGAGAAGACTAGTCTACAAGGCATCATAATACTTGTCATAGCTTTGTCTTAGCTCAACATCAGATAAAATTTCATAAGCCCTGTTTATTTTTGCCATCTTTTCTTTTGCCAAAGGATCCTTACTTTTATCAGGATGCAACTTTTTGACAAGTATTCTATATCGTTTTTTTATCTCATCCTGTGTGGCATTTTTTTGCACACCTAGAATTGTATAACAGTCAGGAAGAGACTCATCTTGTAATGCTTTTTTAAATTCTCTATGCCTTACATCTTTTGGTCTTTCAAATTCTGCATCATCGCTTGTCCACTCTGAGTGATATTTTTCGTAATCATGATCCTTTTTTGATGCAAAATCTTTTGCATCATAGGTTGTTTTTTTTCGCAAAATTGAATCACGCAACAAGTAAATCACTAGACCAACAACTATGGCAGCTGAAACAGAAAACAAAACAGTCAAATCAGCAGCACTAACATCAGGGACAAGATCATCACTTTGAGCAAAAACTTGCTGTAATGGAATCAAAAAAATTATCAAAAAAATCAATGTCTTCATATTTATTCATGGATTTGCTAGATTTTTTCTAGTTTTCTTCTATCATCATAAGTACTTTATTTATCCACCTCAAATAATGAGTATGGATATAGACGAGCTGACAAAAAAAGGCAAAACCCTGCTTGAGGAAGGCAAATTTGAAGACGCACTATCGTATTTTGAGCAGGCACTTGCCTTGGACCAAAATAACGCAGATTTGTGGAATGACAAGGGCGTTGCATTGCGAAGCTTGGGCAGATATCAGGAAGCACTAGAGTGCTTTAACAAATCCCTTGAGATTGAACCTCGTGACAAGGAAGCGTCATAGTTGTAATTTATTGACACATTGTTAATTTGTGGCGTACAAAAATCTTATCTGTTAAACCCAGAAAATAGTTCTAGTGGATCTGCTAGAAGAAGCATACAATTTTTGTGAGATAGGCGAGTACGAAAAGGCACTCAAGTGTTATGATAAAGTATTGCAAAAGGACCCAAACAACATAAAGGCGCTAATTGACAAAGGCGTAACACTGCAAAACCTAGGTCAGTTAAAAGAATCACTTTCACTTTATGACCGTGCACTAGAACTTGCGCCAAAAAACATTGATGCTATGTTAAACAAAGGATCTGTACTACACACACTAAAGCGATTCACAGAAGCAATAAGATGCTATGATGAGGTACTAAAACATGATAAAAAAAGTACCATGGCCCTTGCCTACAAGGGACTTTCACTTGCAGAGCTTGGTGAAGTCGAAGAAGCATTAGAATATTTCAAGGGTGCACTGGAACTTGACAAATACTATGACTTGGCAAACATTAGCATAGAAAAGGCAAAAGAGATTCTAAAATCATACAAAAAACTTTCAACACAAGCTAGCTTGGATTAAAACACAGTAACGTCGCCAGGGGCTGGCTCTCTTTTCTGGCTCTTATGAAATTCGACGAAATCTTTGTGTGCCGTTTCTTGATGTTTTCGAAGCTCTTCGATATTTTCAAACATATCGTGGCATAGGTAGCACTTTGGTTTGTGCTCATCAACAAGTGGTAGTACCAAATCACTAGTCAATGCAGTCTTTGGTTAATTATCCTTTTTTGATTAAGACTTTAGTTTTATATTTGATAAAAATTGCATCATTTCGTGCTAGAAAAGCTGGTAAGAGAATCACAGGCATTGGATAAGGCAATTGCAGGCGAAGAGCTGTCATTTGATGACGGAATGGAACTCATGAACTACGAAAACCTGCACATGCTTGGAGCAGTTGCAAACAATTCAAGGCAAAAACTAGTAGGAAATACTGTAACCTTTGCCGCATCATACTACATGAACTACACAAATGTCTGTGCAGCAAGCTGCCAGATGTGTGCATTTTACAGAAAAGGAGATGAAGCCGATGCATACACACTAAGCCCTGATCAAATCGAACAAAGAGTTGCACTTGCAAAAAAAATGGGCGCAACCGAAGTTCACATAGTTGGCGGGTTTCATCCAACGCTGCCTTTAGACTATTATGAGGACATGATGAGAATCATAAAAAAGAACCATCCTGAGCTAAACATCAAGGCATTTACTGCAGCCGAAATATTCTATCTTTCAAAGCTTACAAAAAATTCTGTAAAAGAGATTCTTTTGCGACTAAAAAAAGCCGGACTTGATTCCATGCCTGGTGGAGGGGCTGAGCTTTTTCATCCTGATGTTAGAAAATTTATTGTGCGAGGCAAATGCTCAGGACAGGAATGGCTTGATACAATAGAGCAGGCGCATAACCTTGGAATAAAAAGCAACGCAACTATGCTTTATGGCCATGTCGAAAAACCAGAACATGTAATTGATCATCTAATCAAGCTACGAGAGCTTCAAAAAAAGACTCGTGGATTTATCACATTTATCCCACTAAAGTTCAGCTTGGAACACACAGAGCTTGAAAAAGAAAATCATGTCAAGTATGAATGCTCATCAATTTATGATCTCAAAGTAATTGCGCTATCAAGACTGATGCTTGCAGGTGAGCTAAACAATATCTCTGTTTACTGGGTAGCATATGGGAAAAAATTTGCACAGGTTGCACTATCAAACGGTGGAAGCGACCTAGTTGGGACTGCATTTTCTGAGGAAATTTATCGTGCTGCAGGAAAACCAACAAACTCTTCTGTTTTAGAGCTTGCAAACATGGTTAAAGAAATAGGACGAAGTCCTGCTCAGCGTGATACCTTCTTTAACATACTGCAAAAATTTTGAATTTAGCCTGACTAGGAGTAATTACCGTTAAAATCTTGCCTTACGTGGCAGGCTTTTTTTCTATAGTCTTTACGCCGCCTTCCTTTCTCTTTTTTCTTGCGCCAAAGCTTATCAGAACAAGCAAAAATCCAACCCCTGCTACAATTCCTGACAAAATCCGCATGTCTTGGTTTTGCTGCTGTGCTGCCAAAAGATCAAAAGTCTCTTCTTCTGTCATGCCAGATCTTCCAGTAGGGATTGTGGCATCAAGGTATACTATAATGGCTAATCCAAATGCTACCATTACAATGCCGGAGACAAGAATTTTTTTATCAACAAGCACCATTTTCTATTTTATTATAATAAAATAAGATAATTATTAGTTACTTATCGGTACAAGTCAAACTCTGGGCTTCGCTTTTTTTCTTTGACCTCGCCCAATACCGCCTTTACTATCTCAGCATGGTTGTAGGTCAAGTGTCGCAAAAACTTTGCTGACTCGTCTGCCTTTGTTAGGTCGTCTGCAAAAACAAACTTTGTGCTGCTCAGTTCATTCATTAATTC
>JAUYOQ010000270.1 GCA_030697975.1 Nitrosopumilaceae archaeon
CGCAACCGTTGAAAAATTGGATTATCTATGATTTTTAGCTCCGAGTCAGAGACTCTGATAAAGTCATGGATTGGATCAATAATGTCTAGATATTTTTTTTTCATAGTCGCTTTGAAACTATTTTCATAATAGCACGATGGATTTCTTGTTTTGTTCCACTTGCATCAACTAATTTCCAACCAAATCTTTTTGCTAAAAGTTGATATGTTTTTGAAACTTTTTGTGAAAAGTCTTTATTTTTTTCAAATCTATCTCGTAGTGACTTTTTGCGGACAAATGACTCTTTTTGTGTAACAGCTAAAACTATTACGAGGTTTGACTTTGGAAGACCCTTGTCCAGACTTTCTAGCCAATCTAGATTCATGCCATTTACAAGTCCATAGACAAAGTTGGATTCATAGTACCTGTTCATGATTACAACGGAATTTTTTGAGTTAGCCTTTTTGATTTCGTTTAACTTTTCCCATCTATTTGCAGCTAGAAGGCAGTGGATTACCTGGGGAGGATAGCTTCGTTTTCCATGAAGGTATCTGTCTATCTCTTTTCCTATAGGTGTTGTATAGTATGGAAAGCTGAAAATTTTTGTTTTGATTCTTTTTTTATAAAGTGCGTTAGCAAGTAGTTGGGATTGAGTCTTTTTTCCTGCCTGATCTCCGCCTTCAATTGTAATAATCATGTGTGTAATCAGAGAATAATTTGATTAATTAAAAATCTATCAAAATTTATAACTAAAACTGACTTGTTTTAGGAAGTGGGTCTGATAAGATACTTGGCAAAAGAAGCTCTAAGAGAAATAGGCAACAAATCACGTGAATTCTACGAATTTGTGCTTCCACCAGTTGACATGCAAATTGATGACAACAATTTAACAGTAACAATTGACATGCCTGGATTTGATAAAAAAGACATTAAATTGAAAATTCAAGGTAACGTTCTTTCTGTCAACGCTAAAAAAAATAACACAGAGCAGCAAAGTGGGACAATTATCTGGAAACAAAGACCAAACATAATTGATAAAAAAATTAGACTGCCGATTAGAATCAAGGAGGGCGAAGAAAACGTCAAGTCAGCAAAGTATGCAGATGGAGTTCTCACCATTCAGATTCCAGTAGCTGATGGTGGAAAACAGATTTCTATTGACTAGCGTTTTCTAAAAACAACAAAAATTCCCATTATAACTAATGATCCTATCATACCTGTAATGCCAATTATATTATTTGAAGAATAAAGAAATGCCGAGCCAGTAAAAACTGCTGAGGACAAAATACTTCCAGAAAGCAAAACATTTGATTTTGGTTTAGAGTTTAGCTGCAACGATCTGTTT
>JAUYOQ010000225.1 GCA_030697975.1 Nitrosopumilaceae archaeon
GCTTGTCTGCTGCTTTTACAGTAGCAATCTTTCCATCAACTTTTACTTCATAGGTTTCAGGATCAATTTCGATTTTTGGTGTGAGGTTGTTGTGTACCATGTCTTTTTTTCCAATCTTTCTACAGTTTTTGACAGGTACTAGTTTCTTTTTTATTGAAATTTTCCTTTCAAGGCCTTTTTCGATTGCAAGCCTTGATGTAAATGTAAATGATGTAGAATATTTTGCAGAGCCAAGTGCACCAAACATAGGTCGATATAAGATTGGCTCTGTTGTAGGAATTGATGCGTTAGGATCACCCATAAGAGAGTACGCAATCATTCCTCCTTTGATTATCATCTTTGGTTTTATTCCAAAAAATTGCGGAGTCCAAATAACAATGTCTGCAAGCTTGCCTGATTCAAGTGAGCCAACATGTTCAGAAATGCCGTGTGTTATTGCAGGGTTTATTGTGTATTTTGCAAGATAGCGCTTTACCCTGAAATTGTCGTTGTTGCCAGTATCTTCTGGTAATTTTCCAACCATCTTTTTCATTTTATCAGCACTTTGCCAAGTTCTTGTTGTTACCTCACCAATTCTTCCCATGGCCTGGCTGTCTGATGACATCATGCTTAGGGCGCCAATGTCGTGCAAAACATCTTCTGCAGCTATTGTCTCTGCTCTGATTCGTGATTCTGCAAACGAAACATCTTCAGGAACTGACGGATTTAGGTGATGACAGACCATCATCATGTCAAGGTGCTCATTTAGTGTGTTTACGGTAAAAGGTCTTGTCGGATTTGTAGATGATGGTAGGATGTTTTTTTCGCCAGCTATCTTCATGATATCAGGTGCATGTCCTCCGCCTGCTCCTTCTGTATGATATGTGTGAATCGTACGTCCAGCAATTGCTGCTATAGTATCATCAACATAACCACATTCATTTAGCGTATCTGTATGAATTGCAACCTGCGTGTCAGTTTTGTCTGCAACTCTGAGTGCAGCATCAATTGTGGCAGGAGTTGTTCCCCAGTCCTCATGAAGCTTTAGCCCACATGCGCCTGCCTCTATTTGCTCAATTAAAGCATCTTCTTTAGAGTCATTTCCCTTTCCCAAAAACCCAAAATTTAGAGGATATTCCTCTATTGCCTCCATCATTCTTTGAATGTTCCAAGCTCCAGGAGTGCATGTTGTTGCATTTGTTCCATCAGCAGGTCCTGTACCACCTCCAATCATAGTAGTTGTACCATTACAAATTGCATGAATTGCCTGTTGTGGCGAGATAAAGTGTATGTGGGTGTCGACTGCACCAGCTGTACAAATTGTATGTTCTCCAGATATTACCTCCGTGTTTGATGAAATTATCATATCAATATCATCCATAATGTTTGGGTTGCCAGCATTTCCAATTTTTACAATTTTTCCATCTTTGATTCCAATGTCAGCTTTTACAATTCCAATTATAGGATCTAAAACAATCGTGTTTGTGATTACAAGATCAAGTGAATCATTTCTTTTTACGCCAGAAGCTTGGCCCATGCCATCTCTTGCGCTTTTTCCACCACCAAATACGACCTCATCACCATGTCTTAGAAGGTCCTTTTCTATTTCGATTATCAGCTCAGTGTCTGCAAGCCTTATTCTGTCGCCTACTGTTGGCCCAAAAAGATCAACGTATCTCTTTCTTGGGATTTCAAGAACCAAACCTAGGCACCTTTGAATCCTTTTTCTCTTGCCTTTTTGATAGCATCAGACTTTTTCTTTTCAAGATCGTCATTTACTAGCCCACTAAAGCCAAAGACAATTTTTTTCCCGCCATATTCAGTCAGTGATACTTCTTTTGTCTCTCCTGGCTCAAATCGAACCGAGGTTCCTGCTGGAATGTTAAGATGATGTCCATAGGCTTGTTCTCGTGGAAAAGATAGAGCCTTGTTTACCTCAAAAAAGTGTGCATGAGAGCCAACCTGTATTGGTCTGTCGCCAGTATTGCTTACTTTAACTGCTAGAGTTTTTCTGTTTTGGTTTGCAAGAATCGGTTTGTCTGAAAGAAAGTATTCTCCTGGAATCAAAGCACATCACACTATTGGGTCATGAACAGTGACAAGCTTTGTTCCATCCTCAAAGGTTGCCTCAACCTGAATTGAGTGGATTAATTCTGAAACGCCTGGAAGCACATCATCTTTTGTCAATACATTTCTTCCAGAACTCATCAGCTCAGAGACAGACTTGCCATCACGTGCACCTTCCAAAATATGGTCAGTAATTAGAGCAACTGCTTCTGGATGATTTAGTTTCAGACCTCTTGCCTTTCTTTTCCTTGCAAGCTCTGCTGCTAAAAAAATATATAATTTTTCTATTTCACGAGGAGTAAGCATCATACGCAGATAGTATCTGGCTCTTGTATTTAATAATTTGAAAATTGTGTCTAGTTTACGAAAATATATTTTCAACAACAAACTGAACTAGCTGTGTTAAAAATCACAAAAGTCTCTGGAAATATTTTTGCTGATAATGAGTTAAAAAAAAGATTTGAAATATTGGACAGTCAGGGAAAATGTGAACGACTAAAACTCTCTCGTCAAGAACTAGAAAAAACAAGACTAAGGAAAAACACTGACAAGGGAACAGATGTTGGACTATCATTTAATGACAGTACAAAACTAAATCACGGAGATGTTTTGATTTTAGAAGACAGATTTATTCTAGTTGAGCAAATCCCAGAAAAGATAATTTCAATTAAAATAAAACAAAATTTAAATCAAACAGAAGTGCTTGTTTTGCTTGGCCATATCATAGGAAACAGACACAGACCAATAGCAATTGACAAGCAAACTATCATGTTTCCAATTCAGGCAGATTCCGAGATTGAGCTCTTCAAGAATTTATTTGCAGAATTCCTAGATAATTTGGAGATGAAAGTTGAGGAAAGGGTATTTGTTCCACGCAAGGGAATGGATGTACATGAGCACTGACATTTTCGAGCAGCTTGGAATAATGCAGTTATCTGATTCATTTTTTCCATCTGGTCTTTATGCAACATCAAACGGCCTTGAGATACTAATCCATGATCGAAAAATAAAAACTGCTGACGAGCTACGTGAGCTGATAAAGGTCTTCATAAAACAACAGATTGGTCCTGCTGACTGTGTTGCCTTGTGCAATACCTATGATTTTATTGCAAAAAATGATTTTGAAAAAATAATTCAAACAGATCAGACACTATATTCAATGAAGCTAGTAAAAGAAATAAGAGAAACATCAACAAGATCCGGCATTCAGCTAATCAAGTGCATACAATCATTCAAAGACGACAAGTTTCTCAAACTTTATTCTGATTCTATAAAAAAAGGAACCTGTACTGGTGTGTATCCTGTTTGCTTTGCAATTGCAGCATACAGTCTTGGGGTAAAAAAAGAACAGGCTGCAACAATGCTTCTTTATAGTTTTACAGTAGGAATGGTGGGGGCTGCACTACGCATGGGAATAATTGAACACTTTGAGGCACAGAAAATTATAGACGAGCTAAAAAGCGAAATTGCAGATACTGTGCAAAAAAACATCAACAGAAATATTTCTGAGATGTGGCAGTTTGCACCAGATCTTGACATTATACAAATCTCACATGAAAAACTAGCCGAAAAAATGTTTATCACATAAATTTCTTATGAACCAAAACAGAATACCAAGAATTGGAATCGGTGGACCAGTAGGCTGTGGAAAAAGCATGCTCATTGAGCGGGTAGTTCCAATTCTTGCATCAAAGGGGTACAGTGTCAGCATAATTTCAAACGATGTAATTTCAAAAGAGGATGCTGATAGAATGCGACTAAATTTAGCAACAAAAAGGGGTCTACTTCCAGAAAACTTGGTAGTTGGCCTTGCAACAGGCGGATGCCCGCACACTGCAATTCGTGAAGATCCTTCAATGAATCTGGCTGTAATTGAGGAAATGGAGGCAAAACATCAGGAGCTTGACCTTATCATAATAGAAAGCGGAGGCGACAACATAACAACTACATTTAGTCCTGCCTTGGCAGACTATTTTATCTACATAATAGAC
>JAUYOQ010000287.1 GCA_030697975.1 Nitrosopumilaceae archaeon
ATTCCATTTTGTTCAGCATTCCGCCGTCTTTTGGAATTTGAGTTCAGCTCAACATTCAAAAAAGGATTTTCCTCTTCCTCTTCCACACATTCTGCAGTAAACTATTTGTATTGTCTCTTCCGTCTTCGAAAATTGGAATGAAACGGACGTCATTGTGGTATCTTGTCCATTTCCGCCCCCCAGAGCCCAAGCCAATCCCTTCTGTCAGTGGTAAATCAATCCTCACTATGCCCTCCATGTTCTCACAATTCTTCACCCATTTTTCTCCACAACTCCTTCCTAATTTACCCAAAAACCCTTTCCCTCTTGGGATCTTATTATGTCTTCCTGTCCACCTTCGCTTCCAGGCTATATCTACCCTTCCAAAAAGATAGTCCCCTTTTTGATCACTTCTGTGTATCATTCCAATTGTCCGTTCATCCACCAAATCCACTCTCTTGTATCTCGCCTGATAGTAGGCCATTAATCTAGTGGCTCGGTGCACTTGATCGTCTATCCTGAATATCCCGAGCTCAACCAGATTTCTATTACCCCCTGTCCTATCGGGAGTCAATTGCAAAGTTACCCGTCTAATTCCTTCCATTTCCTGAATTGGGTATTTTGACCTTTTTGGTAAGTGCCAAAGCCAAAAAAGTACAGATATACAGATACATACATACAATTGCGGACAAAAAAAGAACGACGCTAATGATTTTTCATGTTTTTTAGAGTTAACATCAGGTTATTAGTTACCACTACAAAATATTCATTACTACTGACTAGATATACATATAACTAATTGAATAGCCACAAAAAATATTTTAAAAAATAATTTGACTACCCTTAAATTGAACTGTTTTATTTTTACCGACTTTACCGTTTTCAGTACTTTATGGGATAACCGTTGTTATCAATCACTTCTTGAAATCTGTTAGGCATACTATCAGCTAATTTAGTTAAATAGGACACTTCTAGCTTATTCCAATCTTCTTTAATGATTTCGAAGATCTCATTCTCATTGGTTGGTCGCCTGTTCAACTGCATTCTGTCCAAATGTCCCCACAAGTTCTTGATAGCATTAAGATCAGGAGATTGAGATGGCCAATTCAATATATATACTTTTTCCCTCCGAAACCAATCTTTAGTTGCGTTAGCAGCGTGTTTTGGATCATTATACTGTTGAAATATATATTTTTGGCTAGGTGCAAGATCCTTTAGGACTCTGATAATTGGTACAAGTTGATGTTGAAGTATATCAATGTACATGGCGGTGTCCATTATGCCTTCGATTCTATAAATTTTACCTACTCCATAAGCATTGAAACAACCCCAGACATTAATTTTTTTATCATGCTATACAGTTGCACGCACGCATTCTGGTAAATATCCCTCTCCTTTTCTCCTCCAAACCCTTTCTTTTGCCTTGTACATTAAACAATACGAACTTTCGTCAGACCAGATGACAGACCTCCAAAAGTTAATATCCTTATCAAGGTACTTGGTTGCAAAGTCAAGTCTTCGAACTCTATTCGTTTAACTGATGAATGGCTTTATCGCACTCCAGTGAGAACTCATATCCAAACCAGTTCATATTCGACGTCTGACCGTTCTTTCAGAAACTTTCAGCTGTTTGTGATTATGTATTATTTTAGTAGTAGATGTAACTCTATCATTGATTACATCTCGGCAGATCATGCGATCTTCTCGATCCGTAGTTTTTCTCGGTCTTCCACTTCCACGTCGTTTTTCCAAAGTACCATATTTGACATATCTTTGTCTAAGTGACCTAATTGTTGAATCTGACACATCAAAGTTTTCAGAAATAACAGTCAATTTAAGCCCCGAATCAAACAATCATTCGATGTTACTCAGAACATGACAAGATAGATGTTTTCTCTTTGGTTGAGACTGCTTCATTTGTGGAGATCTGTTATATACAGAAATGCATTAATTTCAACAGATATTTTAACATATCACAGCTAATACTTTGTATTTCTCGATAATAAAGCAAACACTTACAACTATTTCTGGAACTTCAGCAATCCAATAATTTCCACGTTTAGTACAAAATTTAGCGATAGATATCCGTTACATAAAATCAGTTTTTCTCAATTTGCTCCTCACCCTTAATTCCTGAGGGTATGATATATATATATTTTCTGAAAGCTCTCGCTAAGCTCTATTCAGTTTAACGAACCAAATTTTTTGAAACGAAACAGATATCAAGAAACAGTGTATTTACCGTGTTTACGGTTTTCGTCGTTATTTTTTGTCCGCAACTGTATATTACCCGTAAAATTTACAAACTACCAAAACTTGTAAGCTTGTACATCATATAGCATCATATCGGTCACGGATCACGGAGTCACAGTGTGTTATATTACTATCAGGGTTGTGGATTCACTTTGCGTTTGTCGTTGATTGTGTGCTTGCGTGTGTGTTGTAGAGTTGTGAATTTATAACTATCTATCGGTGAGCTC
>JAUYOQ010000292.1 GCA_030697975.1 Nitrosopumilaceae archaeon
CAGGCACAAATTATCAATCTATTAAAAAAACTCAAAAAATCAGGCATGTCAATTATGCTGATATCTCATGATCTTGCGATCATATCTGAGATTGCAGAAAAAATTGGCATAATGTATGCAGGGCAGCTAGTAGAGTTTGGCAAATCAGACGACATATTCAAAAACCCAAAGCATCCATACACACAAGGCCTTTTAGAGTCAATTCCTACGCTACGGGAGAACAAAAAACCAAAATTCATCAAAGGTGTCCCGCCAAATCTTGCAGAACCTCAATCAGGATGCAGGTTCATAGAAAGATGTCCTTTAGCTATGGAAAAATGCAAAAAAGAACCACCAAAATTCAAAACCGATTCTGGATATGTGATGTGCTGGCTCTATGAATAGCGCTTTACTATAGGCAAACAAGCATCTGCTATACGCAAAATCTCGGATCGGACAACCTTTTTGTCAATTGAAATCCAGACTCTGGTCTTGTCTACTGCAAAAGATATTGTCTGTACCTTCTTTCTCTCTTCCCAAGCAAATTCTGTCTCGCCTAGTTGCTCATCAAAATAAGACTCTAGCTCTGATTTTATGGCAATGTGTGAGAACTGGTAACTCGTATTTTTTGTATCAAGCAGAGGCTTGAGACCCTCTCGTCTGTTGTATGCAAGGAGTTTTCCATTTTTGTCTATGACCCCAACAAATCTGATGTATGGACTGATCTTTATTATATAGTCACAGATTTGTCCATACTCTTTTTTTGCCATCAAGTTAGTTTCGTTGGACAATATTTAATGTTCATGATTGTTTTATTCTTAAATAATCCATAACAAATGAACAGATGTGCAGTTCTCTGATCTACTTCCATTTACGCCAGAGGTTGGCTATTTTGGCTTGACAATTATAAGCTTTTTTGGCTCATTAATCCCGTTTGTTCCACTGCCCTCATTTCTTTTGCTTGCAACAATGGCAGTTGGCGACAAGTTTGACATACATGCTCTTGCACTTATTTCTGCAATTACATCCACAGTTGCAAAGCAGATAATATTCTATGCTAGCTTTAGTGGCAGGCGAATCATTAATGAAGCGACAAGAAAGAGAATGAAGCCATTTGAAAGACTTGTCAAGCGATATGGCGCAGCTGCTGCCTTTGTTGCCGCTGCAACCCCAATTCCAGACGACATTGTGTATATTCCACTTGGACTTGCAAAGTACAATCCAAAGAGATTCTTTTTGGCTACATTTGCAGGCAAAATTATCTTAAGCTATGTCATAGTTTTACTCTCTCGCTTTTTTGGTCTCTCATATGTTGAACCAGTTGTCGAAAATGTGCACGATCCTTACGTAGTCTATATTGGAATTGCAGTGTTTGCAGGTCTTATGACTGTTATAGTAATTTTGATGTTTAAACTCAACTGGGAAAAAATCCTTGGCCAGGTAGCACCATGGAC
This sequence comes from Nitrosopumilaceae archaeon, assembly GCA_030697975.1. Lineage (GTDB taxonomy): Archaea > Thermoproteota > Nitrososphaeria > Nitrososphaerales > Nitrosopumilaceae > VHBM01. The sequence continues at coordinate 1,434 of JAUYOQ010000292.1, forward strand.
CCTAAAAGATGATGAGAAAAGCTAGACGTTTATTTTAAAATTCCATAACTTGTCAGTCGCAGTTCTTATCCCAATTCGTGATCCTAAAACAACCTTGCTTGGTAGTACGCCTTCTGTTATATACAGCGTTGAATGTTTTGCCAAATCCTCACCATATTGCGCTTTTGTTATCTTGAGTGATTGTGTAAGCTTGCCAGGTCCATTAGTAAGATTGGAAAGAAGTGTAGTGTTTCTGTTATGAATCATTTTTGGAATTCCTTTCTGTGGTTTTAGTGCACGAATAAGAACCGCACCTGCATCAACTCTTTGACTTTTTGCAACAACGTTAAAGCAATAGTACATTCCGTAAGTAAAATAGACGTAGGCCTTTCCAACCTCACCAAACATTGCTTTGTTTCTTTCTGTAATTCCTCGATATGCATGACTTGCAGGATCATCTTTGTAACGATAGGCTTCAGTCTCTGTAATTATTCCAGCAAGTGTATAGCCATCAATTTTTCTTACAAGTGTTTTGCCAAGAAGATCTTTTGCAACCTTTACAGTGTCTCTACTATAAAATGATCTAGGCAGTATTTTCATTTTTTTAATTTGTCATGTAATTTTTTAATGTCTTCTTTTAGAATTGACACTAGTTCTTGATTGTAAATTGTAGCAGCTGGATGTATTGTTATAAAATATAATTTTCCATCTTTTTCTAAAAACTTGCCACGATTTTTAGTAATATCTTTTCCATCCAAAAGCGAATTGTATGCTGTATTTCCCATAACACAAATTATTTTTGGCTTTAGTATTGCAAGCTCCTGTTCAAGATAATCCCTACATGTTTCTCTTTCTTTTTGATTTGGAACTCTGTTGTTTGGAGGTCTGCACTTTACTACATTAGTAATGTACACTGAATCTCTTGAAAGTCCTGCCTCTTCAAGTGCCTCAGTTAGTCTTTTGCCAGCTGCCCCAACAAAAGGCTCGCCTATCTTGTCTTCGTTTCTTCCTGGCGCCTCACCAATAAAGACAATCTCTGAATTTGAGCTTCCTTTTCCAGGAACTGCGTTTTTTCTTGATTTACAAAGCTCACATTTTGTGCAGGAAATTACCTGACTTTTAATTGACTCTAGCGAGTTTTCTGTCATTTATGATTTGACACTTTTTACTGTAGCAACTGCCCTAATCGTAGGTCCACCATTTCCCATTATCATTGATTGCATAGGATCCCCTTTTCCACAATTTGTAATTGGCCTTACCGTAAAGTCCTTTCCACATGCATCAATTGACTTGAAAAAGTCTGGCGCAGTTCCAATTACTATTACATCACGCAACAGATCCGTCAGCTCGCCGTTTTCTATTTTTTGTGCAAACTGACATGATATGCTCCAGTTGTATCGTTTCATGTCAATTGATGGCACCTTCATATTTGAAACAAGATATCCTGATTTGACATCACGTATCATTTCCTGTGGGTTCCAGTCACCTTTTCCTATACATGTACAGGCCATTCTGATTAGCGGCATGAACTTGTATGATGTTGCCCGCATGTTGGCACTTGGTTTTGCGTTAAAGATTTCTGCAGTTTCACGGTTTTGCATGTGATTTACTAGAACGCCATTTTCAATTAGAGATGTTTTTGATGATTTTACTCCTTCATCATCATAGCCATACCACCCAAGGCTACCACTAATGGTTGGATCATCAAAGACGTCAAGATTCTGTGAGCCAATTTGTTTGCCAATATTTCCTGCCCACCATGCACCACCTGCCCACGCCATTTCTTTTCCAAGTACTCTGTCTGCTTCTGATGGATGGCCTAGTATCTCGTGTGTTAAAAGTGCGACAAAATCAGGATTCATCACAACAGTTGCCTTTTCCTCACTAGCTGGCTTTGCATCAATTAGATTAGATGACATTTCTGCAACAAATTTTGCAGTATTAAAAATGTCTTTTTCATCTGAGAGTTTTTCAATTCCGCCACGTCCTCCCTCAGTACTATCTACTGACTGTGTTAGCCCTGATTCATGTGCTGTAGCAGACAGTTCAGATACGACATCTGTATACTCTTGAGTTATTTTAGAGCCTTCACTGCTTGCAAAATATTTTTTTGTTTTACTATATCCCATGCTAACTGATGATTTGATTATTCTTTTTTTCTCATGTATTATTTTGTCACAGTCAAATCCAATCTTTGCGAGCTCTTCAATGTCTGGCTCTTTACGAACAGGAAACACTATCTTGTCCTTAATTGTAGGAACTGAGGCAAGTCTTATCTTTTGTTTCTTTGTGTAATATCTTGCACTGGATACAGCCGCATCTGTTGCAGCTATTATTTCAGCAATAGAAGACGGATTTGATACTGAGAAAAATCCCCATGCTCCATCATTTAATACGCGAATCCCAAGCCCTCTATCAAACATTGAGACTGTGTGTTCTATTTGCCCATTTTCGATAACTAGGCCTTCTTTTGTAATAATCTCAGCACGTACATCACAATAATGGCACTTTAATGCAAGCGCATGTGAGATGGCCTTGTCTGCAAAATCTTCGATGTTTGATTCCAAACATTACACGATACAAAAAACTGCTTCCTAAATCTTTGTATCAAATTGAGTTATGAATAAAAAGGCAGATGGCAGCTTTGATGCATGCCAAAAATTGTAGTTGATACTAGCATCATCATTAACGGTCAGATAATAAAGCAAATCGAGTCTGGGCAGATAAAAGACTCTGAAATTATAATTCCTATAGCAGTACTTGATGAGCTACAATCTCAGGCATCACAAAAAAGAGAGCAAGGCTTTGTTGGCCTAGTAGAAATAAAAAAACTAAAAGAGTTTGAAAAAGAAGGAATATCAATCAGGTTTGATGGGGTACGGCCAAGCCTTGATGAGATACGATTAGCTGATCGTGGAAGAATCGACGCAATCATAAAAGATGTGGCAAAACAAAACAATGCAATTCTTTACACCTCAGATAACGTGCAAGCACTTGTCGCCCAAGCTGAGGGAATTGAGGTAAACTACATCAAGCCCGAAATCAAACAAACAACACTAGACTTTTTGCGATTTTTTGATTCTGAAACAATGAGCGTTCATCTAAAGGTGGGCAGAAAGCCAATGGCAAAAAGAGGAGGACCAGGTGTATTCAAGCTTGTCGAAATAGATAACATGATACTTACAAGTGACTACCTGCATAACATAACAACACAGATTTTAGAAGTATCAAAAACAAAAGACTCGTCAAATGTTGAAATCTCAAAGCCAGGTGCACTTGTAATACAGTATCAGGATTATAGAATAGCAATAACTCGTCCACCATTTTCAGAAGCATACGAAATTACTATAGTTCATCCAATAGTAAAGATGACAATTGAACAGTACAATTCGTCTGAGAAACTAATGAAAAGATTTGCAGAAAGTGCTGAAGGAATTTTAATTGCAGGCCCTCCAGGCTCTGGGAAAAGTACGCTTGCCTCAAGTCTTGCAAACTTTTATCACAAATTAGGCAAAATAGTAAAGACGTTTGAATCGCCACGAGACCTGCAGGTTGATGAAGGAATAACCCAGTACACAAGACTAGATGGAAGCTTTGAAAACTCTGCTGAGATTTTGCTTCTTGTAAGGCCCGACTATACAATATTTGATGAGGTGCGCCGTTACGAAGACTTTAGGGTTTTCGCAGACCTGAGACTAACAGGAGTCGGCATGGTTGGTGTAGTTCATGCAAATTCGCCAATTGATGCAATCCAACGATTTATTGGAAAGATAGAGCTTGGAATGATACCAAGTGTAATTGATACTGTAGTCTTTGTAAAAGACGGCAAGATTGCAAAAACATACAATCTTGATCTTAAAGTAAAGGTGCCATCTGGAATGGTAGAACTAGACTTGGCTAGACCAGTAATTGAGATTAGAGATTTTGAAAGCAATTCATTAGAATATGAAATCTATACGTTTGGTGAAGAAAACGTCATAATTCCTGTCTCAAAAAAAGCAGGCAGTTTTGGAATTGAAAGACTTGCAGAAGAGAAAATCAAGGAAACATTTCGACGATTTGATCCACAAGCAGAAGTTGAGATACTTTCAGGAAATAGCGTCAAGGTAACGGTAAACAAGCAAAACATCCCATCAATTATTGGACGTGGTGGGGTTACAATAAATGAGCTTGAAAAAATGCTTCAGGTGCATATCGACGTTGTTCCAAAAGAATTCGAGTCCCAGTCATCTGATTACAACATACCGTTTGAGCTTTCCGAGTCAGGATCTTCACTAATACTTGATGTTGGAAGACAAAACGGTGGCACTCATGCAGAAGTTTTTGTAAATGACAAGTTTGTTATTTCTTCACGAATTGATAGAAAAGGCAAGATAAATATCTCAAAACGCTCAGACGCAGGAAAAAAATTGGTAAAAAGCGCTTTTTCAAAAAACGATATTCAAATTTTCATCAAGTAACTAGATATTTTTAAAATTATCAATAATTTTTGGGTTTGATTTCAAAAATGTAATGAACTTTCGTAGCTGCTTGATTGTTTTTGGGTTTATGTGGTGTTCTAGGCCTTCAGCATCTCGGTTTGCAGTATCAGAACCTATGCCAAGTATTTCAAAAAACTCCAACAAAATTCCGTGCTTTTGGCGAATAGTGCCTGCAATCTGGTTTCCTTTTTGTGTTAGGTTTATTCCTCGATACTTTTCATATTCAAGGTATCCGCCATCATCAAGTCTTTGAAGCATCTTTGTAACACTTGGAGCGCTGACATTGAGATATCGTGATATGTCAAGTGTTGTAGCGTATCCTTTTAGCTCTACAAGCTCAGATATTACTTCAAGATAATCCTCCATTCTTGTACTGGAGCCTTCTCTAATGGACTCGTGTGCAGTCCTAATGGATTCCAGTCGTTTTGAGTCTTTTTTTCTCAATTGTAGGTTTTAGATTGTAGTGTTATTTAAAAAACAACGTCATGATCAGGCTATGATTTGTTGGAAATCTACTTTCAGTGCCTAATCATGTATCTGAGTGTTGCTCTTTCCATTTCTCTTCTGATATTACTATAGTCAGAAGCTGTTAAAGTAGCGCTCTTTCTTTTTGTAGCCATGAGTTAGCCTTTACTTTGTGTTCACAAAAAAGCTAATGTTTATTTTTTTTTCCTTGTTAGCTATTTGTCAAGAGCTTATTTTAGACTAAAACCTGATTTTTACGCATGAGCGTGGTAGTTTCTAAAAAAAGATTAGTGAATATTGACTATGGAGTTACCGTAAGTGATCATTGAATCTTAACTATATTTGGGAAGATTTGTCAAAAAATGACTGATCATCTTACAAAGAAAACAGACAAGATAAAGCGTTTTTCAGAATCTGTAAAAAGACGCGCTGGCTTGTATTCTGATTTAGCGAAAATGGATGATAAAAAAACCGCACAGTCACTTCGAGCTCTAATAAAGGCACCTAACCCTGGTCGTAAAATAACAAAAATTGGATTTATCATATTTTGGTTTCCTGAACCCACCTTCATATCTCATGCAATTGGTGCGCCAATGATCCTTGCAGGAAAATATCTTGAAAGAGTATACAATGGCGCAACCATTTCAGACATTGGCCATGAAACAAAAAACATGGTCACAACAATTAAAGACTTTAAAGAAGCCACTTTCTAATCTTAGTTTTTAAACGGATTAAAACATCATTAACTTGTGGCATCACGAAAACAGGTTCTAATTCCTATAGCTATTGCGGCATTTGTAATTGGTGCTGTAGGTATTATGACAATACCCAAAGATGCAAAGCTACAATCTGCAGAGTTTCCTATCGGTACAGTCAAAGTAGATGACGTTGTCTTGGCGGTACAGATTGCTGATACAGATCCCAGACGAGCTCGCGGTCTGATGTTTCAAGAAATGCTTCCATACAATCAAGGTATGTTGTTTGTCTTTGAAGATTCTGCAATACGTTCAATGTGGATGCTTAACATGCAGTTTGCACTTGATTTGATCTGGTTTGATTCAAGCGGAAATGTAGTTCATATTGAAAAAGACGTTCCACCATGCAAGTCTGCACTTGAGACTGCAACTTGTACAGTACAAAATGGAAATGACCAACCCGCTAAATACGTCTTAGAGGTAACTGCAGGTTTTGTTGACAAGTTTAACATAAACGAAAACTCCAAACTTGAAATAATTTCGATCTAAATTCTTGCAAAAGCTTATGTATGCTGGCAAAAAATTAAGCAAATGAAAAAGTCTTATCTTTTTGGCGGAGTTGGTGGTGCAGTTACAATATCTATTGCAGTAGCTGCATACATCTTAATCACAACAAGTTCTACAGTAACTGTAACGCAAACTGATGAGACTTTTTTAGATAACATGTCAGACGTACTTAATTTTACTTATACGGATGCAAACGCACAACTCAAGGAAGCACTTAGCTCAGAGGGTATCTCAATGTCGTCCCCTGTCACACTAAAGGAAAAAACTGACATTGACAAATACTGTACATTCCTCAAGGACAAAGAAAAACAAAGTCTTGTAGAATATTGCACATCTACTGAGATTCGTGATTCTGATGGAGAATTTCTTGGAAACATCCACATGATTGGCTCGCCCAGTTTTCCAAGACTCGTTATAGTACTGGTACAAGTAGACCCACTGATGAGCCAGATTGATTCTGTAAAGACTGTATTTTCTATAGTAACAAAAAATCTTGTTTGCAACTGTTGGGAGGAGAAAAAACCTGGAGGCTTTGAGACAGTATCTAGTTTGATTGACGGACTACATCAGTTTCATACTGGTGATGTAAAGCCACATAGCCAATCAAATCAAATTAGCATAGAGGGAAAATCAATGCAAATTGAGCTTACAACAAACACTCAAGGCTATCTGTGGGAACTTCTCATAACAAGATAGTATATTCATAAAATCACTTGACAAAAAACACAATATAGGATAGGGCTTTGTTTGCTACCTGTGTTTGAACAACTTTGGCTGATTCCACTTGGATTTGTAGCAGGAATGCTAGGTTCTATTTTAGGTCTGGGCGGTGGAATAATAGTTGTTCCTGTTTTGACATTTTTTGGATATTCGCCTACTTTGGCTGCAAGTAGTAGTTTGTTTGCAGCATTTAGCAACGCAGTAGCATCAACTATATCCTATACAAAACAAAAACGAATTGAATATTCTATTGGATTAAAGCTAGGTCTGCTATCAATCCCTGGTACGATACTAGGTGCATACATTTCCTCAGAAATCACACCATCATTATTCAAAATTCTTTTTGGCCTTGTTCTGATAATATCTGCCATTTACATTTTCATAAACAGAAAGATCGAATCAAAGCAACGTAACCAATCAAAACAAGTAATGTTATTTGCAATCGGTGCAAGTTTTTTTGCAGGAACGATTTCAAGCTTATTTGGAATCGGAGGAGGGATTGTCTTTGTGCCTTTGATGGTAATTGCAATGGGTCTTTCAATGAAGGAGGCAGCCCCAACATCTCAGTTTATCTTGTTGTTTGCCTCAGCTGCAGGTCTTGCAGCACACTCTGTCCTAGGACATCCTGACTTTTTTCAGGCGCTACTTTTAGCAGCTGGTGCATTTGCTGGAGGATTTGTTGGTGCACGACTATCAGTTGACATTAAGGAAAAGAAACTAAAGATACTTGTATCGATTGTTATGATAGCGGCATCAATAAAGCTCTTCGTTGATGCCACAAACGAACAAGTAAACGGATTATTGCCATGAAGGCATTGAATCTAAAAAATTTAGAATTTGGATTTTATTCTCTTGATTTTAGAAATTCATAAGCAAGTATAGCAACTACGCCAACTAATGCCGCCTTGCCAAGATCTGATTTTGGTAACAAAGCCAACAACTTCGTAATTATATCTTCTTCAGGGTGATGTGAAATTTTTACAGTGTTTTCACTACCTAATGCATCAAGTAATTTCCTATTGTCTTTCATACTCTTTTTTGCTAGATGTAATGTTTGTTTTTGACTCATAGCTTCCTTATTCTCTTTGTAACATATGAAACTATTTTGGTTACCATTTCTGGTTTTAGAGTGTTGGATAGCATCCTTTTATGCAAATTCCGTATAATGAAAACATGAATAGGCATGATTTGAGAAGGTCTAACTGCCCAAAGGCAGAACTTCAAAAGTTTGTGAG
>JAUYOQ010000297.1 GCA_030697975.1 Nitrosopumilaceae archaeon
GATCCAAGTTGAGAAAGTTCTGGTATGTGTAGGTAGAAAGGCAAACATCAATTCAGATGAGCTAAAAAGTATCGGCATATCTCATGATGACAAATGTATAATAGTAAATGAGAAAATGCAGACAAACGTTCCAAACATCTACGCCATTGGCGATGTTACAGGAAAGTTTGAGCTTGCTCATGTAGCTGCAAAGCAGGGTGAAGTTGCAGCAGACAACATCATGGGAAAAACTTCTACTATTGATTATTCTGCCATTCCAATGTGTGTGTTTACATTTCCAGAGGTTGCCTTTGTCGGAAACTGTGAAGGAGAAGGAAAAAGCTTTCCTCTTGTTGCAAGTGCAAAGGCCACCTGTCTTTCAGAAACTCGAGGATTCATTGATGTATTTGAAGATCATGGGATCATTTCTGGAGTGATAATAGTTGGGCCACATGCAGGCGAGGTTCTTGGCGAAGCCACACTTGCGGTAAAACAAAAGATGAAATGCTCAGACATTATCGATACAATTCACGCCCACCCCACTTTATCAGAGGCATTTGTTGACGCTACAAGAATGACTGAGAAAAAATCCATTCACATCTGATGGAAATAATTTATCACAGATTACAAAGATTAACATGTTTTTACCTTTGATTATTTTTGATGAAAAGGGGAATTGAGCTTGGGATAAACGCAACGCTACCTTCAATACAAAAAGCTGCGCAAATCGCAAATCAAAGTAAAATAGATTATTTTTTTGTGCCAGAGACCAACCCGAATGTAATGGGAGTAGATGCGTTTGATGCATTAGAAAAAATAGCAGATGGAAAACGCGATATGATTATCGGAACTGCAATTGTAAATGTATTTTCAAGAAAAAAAGAGCAAATTTCTCTTAACGCAAATAGGATTTATGAAAAAACAAATGAGAAATTTGTACTTGGTATAGGAACCAGCGCTCCTGTAATTGTTGAAAAATTATGGAAACTAAAATTTGAGCGTCCACTTTCTAGAATCATCGATTATACAAAACACTTGAGATCAAATTTTAGAGGAAAGATATTCTGGGCAGCAGTTGGTCAAAAAACCACGCAACTTGCAGCTCAAAATGCAGATGGTGTAATATTTTTTTTAAAACCAAGAAAACAAATTTCTTCCGACATACAAAAGATTAAGCAAATCGTCTCATCTGCTGGGAAGAGTTTTGATTCCTTTGAGACAATTTGTATAGTTCCCACCTATGTTGATTCATCAGAAAATTTCAAGGCTGCAAAAACAACATTGGCAAAATATATCGGAGCAAACGAGTTTTACTCAAATCCATTATCAAAAGAATTTGAAAAAGAAGTTATGGAAATTAGGAAAACATTCAAGGAATCTGGCTTGACAAAAACTATTGAGAAAGTAGGAGATGATCTTGTAAAGGAACTTACAGTATGTGGTACTCCTACACATTGTAAACAAATGTTAGATAACTTTCAGGAAGAAACTGGGTGTAAAACTGTTATTGCTGGATTTGATCTTCCAAAAGAAGGATTTGATTCAAAATTCTTTGAAAATTTAAAAAAACTGCTGGCTATGATGTGAAATGGTTTCGGTAGAATTATCACAAATATGCATAAATTATCCTAGATTTTCCTATTCAATAAAAGAAATTGTAGATGATTTTTTGCGACCAAAATTAGATAGGCAGGTACGAGAGTATGTCAAAGAGAATCTAGGAATTGACAAAGTTTTCAAAATATATGATTTTGATAAAATAGATTTTT
>JAUYOQ010000303.1 GCA_030697975.1 Nitrosopumilaceae archaeon
ATTCCAGAAGAAACAGTGCCAGAAGAAGAGGTACCTGTGGAAGAAACAACACCTGAAGCAGAGACAGACAAATGCGGTCCTGGCACAATACTAAAAGATGGTTCATGTGTTTTAGATGAAAGATGTGGTACTGGGACTCACTTTGAAGATGGTGTTTGTGTATTAGATCAGAAAGAAACTACAACTGAGGGAGTTAGCATGGGAGGATCAAACACATCTCAACTTATTATACCTGCAATTATCGGATTTGGTATTGCGTTTATTGTAATGATAATTCTTTGGTTGATTGGACGAGCTGGTAGAAGTCCGTCTGCAGCAAGCTCACTTTAATTTGCATGGCAGTGCAAACCTGCTCCTTATCTTTTGTTAACTTTATCAAAAAGCGTGGATGAAGTAAAGATTCCAAAATTTGATTGGGATAGACTAGATGATGGAAATGCAGGCCATACAGAAAATGAATGGGGAAAGCAGAGAAAACCAAAAAAGATCCATTTTATTGAAGCCTATACAATTAGAAAGTTTTAACAACTAAACCCAAAAGACAATTTAACATATTAAGGGGATTTTTAAAAGATGCACTATGCTTAGTAGCCAAGATCAACTATGGCTTCAAATGGTAAAAGATAACACTCAACAGCTAAGAGACCGTGCTACTATTTGGAGAAAACAAAATGCCATGATTAGAATTCACAAACCGACTCGAATTCAAAGGGCAAGACGACTTGGATACAAAGCAAAACAAGGAATAGTTGTAGTTAGAATGCGTGTTGGTACTGGCGGAATGAGAAGACAACGCCCAGTGGCAGGAAGAAGACCAAAACATCTTGGCGTACTTCGAATAAAGGCAGACGTTAGTATGAAAGAGGTTGCAGAACATCGAGTTTTAAAAAGATATCCAAACCTGAAATTACTTGGCTCATACTTTTTGTACAAAGATGGAATGCATTACTGGTTTGAAGTTATTCTAGCAGATCCCTCTCATGCAAGAATCTCAAAAGATAAAGAATTACGAAAGCGATTAATCCCAGCTTAAATTGAAATCAATCACATTTTTTGTGATAATTATTTCATTATTGGTAATACCAGCTGCATATGGGCAGCTCTCAGATAGAACTGGACTAAAACAGGTCTTTACAATAGAAACAGGCGGGTATTCGTTTCCAGTAGAAGTTGTCTCAAACTTTAATGTTGAAGAAACTGTATTTAGTGCAGAAGAAAAAAAGTTAACCCTTCATGTCTTTAGTTCTCTACAAAATAATATTGCAGAAATTCAGATTCCAAAAAACTTGATCAATGGCAACTTTACCTTTTTTGTAAATGGTACAGAGGTTTTCCCAAATGTACAGACAAGTGATAAAATCTCTTTTGTGTTTATGGAGTTTGCAGGAAATGGGACAAACAAAATTGAAATTATTGGAACAACTTACCTGCCAGAATTCTCAGCAGTTGCACCATTGGTTCTTGCAAGCTCACTTGCAGGTATTTTGCTACTAAAACGCAAGTCATTCCTTTAGCAGTAGTTGGATCTTTTGCTCAATGTTTCCACTCTGGCCAAACGATATGTCACGCAATACTCCTTTTCTGTCAACAAGGATGGTAGAAGGAGTACCATTAAGCGAATATCCTTCAAAGGTCTCTGCAGTATACTCTTTTGACTGGAGATATTGTTTTACTCGCTCAAAAATTTGATTTTTGTAATCTTCTGGCTGAGAATCAAAGTTTGGAATCTGCTTGTAAATGAAGTTGAGCATTCTTTCTTTGGTAATGTTTCCTGTTTCTTTTATCAGCGAATCCATTGCAACAGGAAATGGAATTTTGTATGGCAGTTTGTTGTCATCTAATTTTCCATGCTGTGAAAGCCCTTCTTTTGTATCTCCTATAACTTCGCCAGTTTTTAGGAGCAGTTCTAGATTTTCAAGCGTATTTTTATCAAAATCCTCAAAGGCTGTTGCAATGCCTAAGACAGTTACTCCATCGCCTTGATACTTTTTGTAGAGGTTTATTGCCTCAGGAATTCCATAAAGAAAGCAGCCAGGACAATTTACCTGAAAAACCTCAACTAAAACAATACGATCCTTTTCTTTGTCAATGTTTGTAGGTATGCCTTGCATCCACTTTGAAATCTTCAAGTTTGGAGCTTTTTGTCCTACTATTGCCTGCATCATATGCCCTGACTCATTTTACTTGTTTTAAAAAGATAACGACTCATATTCTAAACTAGAGTAATATAGACGATTTAAAACATAAAAACAAAATGTCAGTTGTTCCACAGTCAAGACTAGAGCTTTTATCTGAAA
>JAUYOQ010000311.1 GCA_030697975.1 Nitrosopumilaceae archaeon
TTCAATAAGAATCAGAGTGGTTTCAACTATACAAATAATTCAATAATAATGATACTCAAGTATGCGATTGCCGCACTGGCAGGTATTGTAATCATCCATGCCCAAACTATTCTTTTTCCAATTCCCCATCTTACGGCAGATACACGTTTGACTGCACCTGCTCCCATTATTGCACCAGAAATTGCATGTGTTGTACTTGCAGGAATTCCAAACCATGCCAATACTGCAAGTATACTTGCCCCGCCTGTCTCTGCTGCAAATCCTTGATAGGGTTTTAGCTGTGTTATCTTTACTGCCATTGTCTTGACAATTCGCCATCCTCCAAAAAATGTTCCAAGACTTATTGCAAGAGCAGCAATTAAAATAACATAAAACGGTATCTCAAAAGATGTTATCATTCCTTCTGTTAACAGAATCAGTGCAATGATTCCCATGGTCTTTTGACCATCGTTTGCTCCATGTGTTAACGAGAAATATGTGGACGAGACAAGCTGCAGTTTTCCAAACACAGAGTTTACAGTAGCTGGTCTTCTTTTTGCAAAAATTGTGATAATAACGGTAGCAAGCAAAAATGCTGTAGTTAATCCAACTATAGGAGACACAATTATTCCTATTACGACCTTCTCTAATCCACCAAGAATTACTGCCTGCATTCCAGCCCCGCCAATGCCAGCACCCAATACTCCACCTACCAAAGCATGACTACTTGAAGAGGGTAAGCCAAAAATCCAAGTTACAAGATCCCAAACAATTGCTCCAATAAGCGCGCCAATAATGATGTGAATTGTTACAAAGTCTGGATTTATGATACCCTTTCCAATCGTGGTTGCAACAGCAACACCAAAAACAAATGGACCTACAAAGTTTGCTACCGCTGCAAGCGAAACTGCATAAAGTGGTCTTAGTACTCTTGTCCCAATAACTGTTGCAATAGAATTTGCTGCGTCATGAAAGCCATTGACAAAATCAAAAAATAGCGCTACTAGAATTGCTCCTATTGCAAGCTCGTACATAAAAACTCAGGAATACTTTAGGACAATGTCTTCTATAACATCTGCAACATCAACACATCTATCAGATGCTGCTTCCAATGCTTCATAGATGTCCTTCATCTTGATGATATAGATAGCATCATTTGTTTCAAATAATTTCCCTACAGCTTTTCTATAAAGATCATCAATATTGTGTTCAATGTCGCTTGTGTTTCTGCAATGATTGATTATTTCTTTATCAACTTTTACGTTATGTAACCGCGATATCATATAGTGAAGCTCTTTTGTTGCCTTGTGCAGCTCCTTTGCAATATCAACAACAAATGGAGGAGTAGAAGAAATATTGTAGCTGATAAACCTGCCTGAAGTGCCTTCCATAAAGTCAATTACATCGTCAGTTTTTG
>JAUYOQ010000312.1 GCA_030697975.1 Nitrosopumilaceae archaeon
CAATGCACCATTTGGTCCTCCAGCAATTATCAAAGGATTTAGTGTTGACTTGTATCCTGTAGCAAACATCTCATGTTTCATTGCATATGACATCAAATTTGACTTTAGTTCAGACTCTTTTTGGCCTTTTTTTTTCTTATTTGTACAAAGCTCATACATATCATCAATTATTTTAGATGCTTTTTTGAGAATCGAGATTTCTTTCGAGTCTTTGATTATTCTTGCATCATAAAATGGTGCAGTAGAGTGTTTTAGTTTTGGAATAGATTTTTTCAACAGCTGCATTGTGGTATAGTTCTGGCAGTCAGTACAACTTTTCTTGTTTTTGATTCTAGCTACAAGATCAGAGACTAGATCTGCTCCTCGCTCAGAGCCTACAACTGTACAGTCAGTAGATTCTGCTTTTGCGCGTTCTGCCTCAAGTTTAGGCGCAATAATTGTAGTTTTTCCAGCCTCTAGTATGCCTATTGCCTCGCCCCAAAATCCAGTCATGTAAAAGAGGTTTTCAGGCTCAAATGCAACTAGTACATCACAGTCAATTTCCTTGCAATGTCTTAGAAGGTTTTTTCTGCGCTGTTGCAATGTGCAAGATGTTGTGTTTCTAAATTTATGTCTGTTGCAAAGTTTGTATATTAGAGACAGAGTTTTGTGTTTGTGGAAGAAAAACGCAAAGTTGTTGCACTGCTCTCAGGTGGACTTGACAGCCAGCTTGCAGTAAAGATGATGCAAAAGCAAGGATTTGAAGTATCTGCAGTTGCAATAAAGACACCGTTTTGTGATTTTGATTGTGGGAGAGGTTGTGGTTTTGAGATTAGAGAAAGAGCAGATACGCTTGGTGTAAATCTAAAAACAGTTTATCTTGGAGATGAGTACATTGAGATGCTAAAGAATCCAAAGCATGGATTTGGTTCTGGAATGAATCCATGTATTGATTGCAGGGCAATGATGTTTAGGGCTGCAAAAAAACACATGGAAGAAATTGGCGCTGATTTTATAATTTCAGGTGAGGTCTTGGGGCAAAGACCAATGAGTCAGCATGGACCTGCACTAAAAACAATTGAAAAAGAGTCAGGCCTTGAGGGAAAAATTGTAAGACCATTATCAGCTGCACTGCTACCACCAACAGATCCAGAAAAGAGTGGCCCGATAAAAAGAGAGAATCTTGGCATGATAAAGGGCAGGTCAAGAAAACC
>JAUYOQ010000325.1 GCA_030697975.1 Nitrosopumilaceae archaeon
AGATTGTTGAGTTTACCTTTAATGCTGGGTTGGCTTGCAGAACTTGTTTTTGCAAGCTGGCTTTTGTCATATGGCGCAGAACATTTAGCAGAAAGGTGGGGGGCCAAATTTGTAGGGCGTACACTCCTTAGAGGTGCTACAACGCTTCCAGAGATCGCTATTGTGGCATATGCTGTAAAAGATGGATTTTATGAAACTGCAATTAGCGCTGCCCTTGGGAGCAATCTTTTGATGATGACACTTGGCCTTTCATTGATGTTAATTATTGCAACAACTAGACTTTCAAAGGCTCCTGAAAAATTTATTGATGTAAAACAATTCAAACTTGACACAATATTTTTAGTGATAACGGCAGTTTCCGGGGCTATCATGTTTATTGATGGTTTTGATTTTATCGATGGAATAATTTTTTCAGCTTTTTTTGCAGCATACTTGTATCTTGCATTTCGTGAAGTAAAACAAGAAAAAGAAGTCATGTTGCTTGAAAATGAGGTGCATAATCACGAGTCAAAAATGTCAAGAAAACACTTTACAAAAGCACTAGCAATTTTTGTGGCAGGAACTATAGGAATTTTTATCGGCGCAGAACCTTTTGTCCATTCTCTTACAGATTTGTCAATAGAAAGCGGTGTATCAGTTGTAGTGCTTGCAATCATCATTGCCCCAATTGCAGGTGAGATGCCTGAAAAAATATCGATGATGATTTTAGCTCGTAAGGGCGCAAAAGGTGCTTCAATTGCGGTAGCAAACGTATTGGGTTCAAAAATACTTAACAACACATTACTTCTTGCGGTGGCAGTTTTTGGCGCAATGGTTTATCGAGGATTTTTTGAAAAAATTCCAAATACGCCACTTTTAGAATATCAGATGATACTAGTAACCGTAATTACAATAATTGCACTTATTCCAATATTTAGAAACAAGCTTAATTTGCATAGCGGAATATTGCTTGGAATTTTATATGCTATTGGTATAGGATTGCAGTTTGTTCTACCAACTTTTTAAATCGCCACTGCTAGTTAAAAGATCATTTGACTATCAAAACTCGAATTTTTGATTTATGAACAACTGCGTTTGAAACACTGCCAAGAAATGCCTCTTTTACAGATCCCAGTCCTCTTGCTCCCATTACAATAAGATCGATTTTTTTTTCTTTTGCAAAATCTAAAATTACTTCAGATACGTGTCCTTTTACTATTTTTTCATTAAAGACAATTCCATTTTGTGCAGATCGTGTCTTTGCCTTTTCTAGGAATGCTCTTGCAATTTTTGCAAGATCTGCTTCATATGGTATTGGTTTTAGAAGTAAAGATTTTGGGTAAATTGGCATTACATAAAGACCGGTAAGAGTAGCATGACATTGTCTTGCAATATAGATGGCAGTATCAAGACCGCGAAGAGAATTTTTTGAACCATCCATTGGAATAAGAATTTTTTTTATCTCTTGTAGATGCACAAAACTATCAACATTTTACTTGGTTAATAATCATTATTGCTTTTACTTGTTGTAATAATGGTGTTATATGCTAATTATCAAAACTGATAATTTTGATCCTGCTTTATTTGGATTGGATGTCTATGTACAATCGGTACTTGAACGCAAGTTCTTGTACACGTGGACGGGAACGCAGGGTAATAACCCAACGCAGTGTACTTTGGTACGCAGTGTAATACGTTCCCGTTATTTTATTAATTATCAAAACTGATAACCTTAAAACAAATTAAATTCAATTAAAAAAATTCCAAAATGTGAAGTGTTTTCTTGGAGGAAATCATGGCAAGACATTATCCTAAGATTCTTGTTTGTCTTGATGGCTCCAATAATGCTAAAAGGGCGTTTTCACACGCTTGTGATTTAGCAAGAAATTATGATTCAACACTTTATTTGATGCATGTAGTTGACAAGTCAATAGGCCTTGACTTTTTTGATAGAAGTGATTACCTAAAACTGCTACGAGAACATGGCAAAAAGGTTCTGGAAAAGGCACAAAATATTGCAAGACATAACGGTATAAAATCAAAATTAATTTTAAAAGAAGGAAACGTTTCAAAAGAAATTCTAAGATTTGCAAAAAACGAACAAATTAACCTCATAATAGTTGGTAGCAAAGGATTTGGGGCTACACTGCGGTTTCTTCTTGGTAGCGTATCTAACAAGATTGCAAATCAGGCAATCTGCCCTGTTCTAATAATAAAATAATCTGGGTTTCAAGTCTGGGAATCATCATTTCTGTTTTTATTAAAAAGCGGGCAAATCATATCATGGTAACTCTTCCAGAAGAGGTTAAAAAAATGATATTGACGCAGCAGATGATAATCATAGGTACTGCTGACAATACAGGACTGTGCAACATTTCTCCACGTACAAGCTTTCATTTAGAAGAGAATAATCTCTATTGGCTTGAGCTTTTCAAGCACAAAACATTTCATAACTTTTCAAAAAACAAGTGGGTTAGTATTGCCGTAATTGATAAAGAAAAGCTATCTGGATTTCAGCTTAAAGGCACAGTTAACATAATTAAAGAAAAGAAAAGATTCGATCAAATTAAATTACAAATAATTGATCGTCTTACAAGACTTCATAAAGAAAGAATTCTAAAACAAATTGGAAAAGAACCTCCAAACATAATTGAGTTTAAAGCAAAAATAATTTATCCGCTAAAGCCAAACGAAGTTTCTGATATTCCGATAGTTCTTGATTCTGATGTGAAGATTGGTAGACTAGCTGGTGGGGCAAACGCAAAAAAATCGTTTGGATTGGAATCAAAAAGTTTGAAAGTCTAGTTATTTTTCTGCGATTGCTTTTACAATATCAGATTTTGTAATTATTCCAACAAGCAATCCTTTTCTTGCAACAGGAAGACCGCTTATGTTGTTTCTAATCATGAGCATTGCAGCCAAGCCAACATCATCATCTGCATCTACAGTTATTGGATTTGGAGCCATAATGTCTACTGCCTTAAACGGCAAAAGATAGTTAAGCTGATTTGCACTAAACTCAGGAACTGATCTTCGACGGTATTCTTCTAGCTCTTTTGGATCTGCAAATTCTGCAATCCAATGAGGTGTCTTTGCAGGCATAAAGTTTCTGTATGTTATTATGCCAACTGGTCTTTTGTTTCTTTGAATCACCACACGAGAGATTCTGTGATTTATTAACAGACTTTCAATCAAAAGAAGCGAGTCTCCAGGAGCT
>JAUYOQ010000230.1 GCA_030697975.1 Nitrosopumilaceae archaeon
CAAAAATTTGATACCATTCGATTATATACCACAAATAGTTTGCAATAGCAACATGGAAGAAGGTACCATAAAATGGTTCAACGCCACAAAGGGCTACGGATTTATCGCAAGAGAGTCAGGTAGCGACCTTTTTGTCCACAAAACTGAGGTTCAAGGAGACCTAAGAGAAGGGGACAAAGTGTCGTTTGAGCTTGCAGAAGGTCCAAAAGGACAACATGCAACAAATGTATCAAAGATTTAGTACGATTAAATTAATTTTAAGAGTAACAATTTCCTTTGATTAAATTCTCATTTTTATTATTTTTTGAATATTTTCATATAATCATATATTCCAAATGCCATAAGAAAGTACATCCAATGAAACAGCATTTCTAGTGGATGACCTGTATAATAGGTATCATCAAGCTGAGTATACAAAAAAGTCGTATCTGCCACATACAACGAAATGACACCTACAAAAAATAGAGTCCACATAAAATTTACCTTGCCTTTAAAAAACAAAATAACGCCAAGCAATGATGGGACCAATACAATTGCGTCTGCTATTGGATATCCAGCTAACAGTGCAAACTCATAGTTACTTAGTTCTTCATCTTCACTAAACACGACATAAAGACTTGACACTAGGACAATAATGGCGACAAGAATAGCTAAGGCAAGTATCTCCTTAGTAATGCCGTCCTTTAGTGGCTCTAAATATGAAATTACAAACATTAACAGAAAAGGATAACCAACAAGATAGAATAGGTCAGCAGTGGAAGGAAACGGATCTATTTTAAAATAAAGTTCTTGTACCATCCATGTAATTTCAGCAATAAACCAGCATATTGCAAAACCTACTAGTGCTATCAATGCTGTGCCATGTTTTCCTGACGTACCTAAT
Organism: Nitrosopumilaceae archaeon; assembly: GCA_030697975.1. Taxonomy (GTDB): domain Archaea; phylum Thermoproteota; class Nitrososphaeria; order Nitrososphaerales; family Nitrosopumilaceae; genus VHBM01. The sequence continues at coordinate 884 of JAUYOQ010000230.1, forward strand.
CGTTGAAGGACAATGATGCTAACTACCAAAAGGCTGCCCGTAGCAGGAATATACATGAAATTTCCTACAATTGTAGCAGTCTCTTCTCCAAAATAATTTGCAATTAAATTAATTGCAGCAACACAAATTATTACAAAAAAAATCTTCTGTATGCTTGAATTTTTTTGGGGATCGATTTGCAATTTTTTCATTTGTTTAATATTTAAATAAATTTTGTAAGATTTGTATCTTTAGTGCATTATTTGTGTATCATTGATTTTGTCTACGATTACAAGCATGCCTTTCCAAAAA
>JAUYOQ010000333.1 GCA_030697975.1 Nitrosopumilaceae archaeon
AGATTGAAAAAACACTTGAGAAACTCCAGATTTTGCCAGATGAGGCAATAGTTGTTGGAGATAGAATACACGATGTTGTTTCTGCAAGAAAGGTTGGGTGTAAAGCCATTCTTGTTAACCGTGAAAAATCAGATCGTGTTGATGTTGAGACTATAGAAAAGCTGTCAAACTTGAAAAAAATTTCCCTAGATTAGATTTTCATTCGCTGTTCAACTATTTTGCGGTATTTTTGATAATCCGTAGCTATGTAATCTTTGTCAAAGGATTCAAAAAACAAGGTATCTTCTATGGCAATCAGAAGATGTGCTGTATTTGATGGAACCTTGAGTATCTCAGGTCCATTGATAATACGGATTTGTTCTTTTTTTGTTTCTAGATTTTCTTCTCTGTATTCTATTTTACCTGATAAAATTACGTGATATTGCTCGTATGGGTGATAGTGTCCGCCACGTGCAAATCCTTTTTTAATTTCTGCAATGTTAAGCGACTTTGTACCATTATATGATAAGAATATGATTTTGCCACGTACGTCTTCAGCTAGTTTTTTGAATTCTAAACCCATGTAATGATTTTCAACAAATCGTTATTTTTACTCTTGTTGTGCCAGATCAGACCCTATGTTTCTTCCTATCTCATGAAAATATCGACGTTCCAATTCTTTTAGTTTATCTGATGTTTTCTGATTGTGTGACAATTCTTTTTGATTAGACTTTGATCTTAGATTTTTATATTCTGCAATTAATTTTTTCAGCTCTGATTTTTTCATTACTGATTTAGCTTGGGCGATGGCCTAGCCTTGATGTTTTTTCTTTTGCCTTTGTGACTGCCCTTGCTATGATCAAAGTTAGGATTACAGCTATAACTGTTACAATGACTGCATAACCAAACATTAGAGGTAGTGCCTGCTGAGTTCCAAAAACATCTCGAAATATTGTCTGAATTGCCTCATTCCATGCCAGTGCTGCAACGAGCCCAAATGCTGCAGTTACAAGCGAGCCCAGTTTATCTAAAATTTCTTCAATTATGCCTTTTGGCTTTTCGCCATCGTTTGACATGACTTATGCAATTTTTGTAATTATGATATAACAAATGGTGTGAAATTCTAGCTAGTCATCCGTCTGTTTTTGCGCACAAAAAATGAGTTGTTGTGTCTAGATTCCCCACATCATGTCATTTCTAAATTGTGAATGAAACATTTGATCAAATGTAAAACCTATTGCAAACAGGATGACAAAGACGCCAACATTAAGTGCGGTAAGTGTTATTCCAATGTATAGACAGTCTTTTGCCATTCTTGGCTCATCAGGCCTTAATGCATAATATGCAATTAGTCCGCCAATTACCTGAACAAAGACTGGAAGCAAAAACCAAACCCAGCTACGTTTGCGTTCGTATCTTTCCATGATTGTGGTTAGTTTTTTATCAATAAAAATTGTTTAGTTCCACGCGAAGAATTTGTAAAATTAGTAACTCCTCGTCTTTTCTATTTAAAATTCGAATCTAGAGGGAATATACCACCATCATGGGACTATTTTGGACCCGTTTGTTTCTAAAAATTATGTATAACCTGCATTATTGACATTCTAAATCAACTATAATAGAAAGCATATGATCAATCTTTTCTTGAAAGAAAAAGGGTAAAAGCTATTACCAATTTTTTCTTTATATTCAACAAGGAGGTAGTAAAGATGACGGTCATGAGTGAAACTTGGAGAGAAAGACTAAGCAGAAGAAGACTAGAAATAGGAATTGAAGGTCCAGAGTATGATTACATACAAAGTTACATTGCGTTTTATTGTTTTGAGGCTGATCGTAGATGCAAAGAAATCGACATGAACAAAACTGTAGATGAAGTCATTGATTCTATGAAAGACGAAGAGTTTGATAGGCTTACAAAAGCGGTTATTGATTCCGTACACAAAAAGCGTGGATATGACCCTCATAATAACAGTAAAAATGAGATTGCCCCACTACGTTCATGATAATAGAACTTCTCTAATTTCAAAATTCCATAAAATTTGGATTTTATTACCTAAAAAAATAACAATGAAATAGTAAGCAAGTCAATAAAAAATGTGGTAGCTGTTATCATTATACCCCTTGCAATAGTGGTCATAGTTGGAATTGTAGGCTATTTGGTATACCGTTTTGTTATTTACGATCATTTGTGTAATAGATCTGTTAATGAAACCCTTCGAAAATATAACATTAAAAAAACTCAATTTCAAATAATAAAAGAATATCACGAAAGCAAAGGAGAAAAGATATCAGAAAAAGAAATCTCACACCTCGAAAAACATTACAGGCAACATGAACCCGAGCAATTTCTTGCAATGTATGACGTAATAAGAGATAAATCAGAAACTAGTGAAAAGGATTAGTCTTGAATTTGAATAAAAAAAATAGTTAGGGTTTAGTTGGTATTTGTATGAAAGGTGTTCCATCTTGTCCTACTACAAGGGGCAGCTTGCCATCCCATCTTTGTATTTTTAACCATTCCAAATAGTTTGGATTTTGCGCCAAGGCTTCGTTGATAATTCTAATCGCTTCTGCTTCACCTAGAGCTTCAGCAATATTGGCTTTACCAAGACCCTGCGCTTCTGCTTCACGTTGTTGTGCTTCTATCTGAATTCTTCTAAG
>JAUYOQ010000337.1 GCA_030697975.1 Nitrosopumilaceae archaeon
TAAGGCAAGTACTTGGACACAGGTCTCAGAGGGAATACCTCCACAAGAGTATAGATTCGAACTTTTAGACTATAAACAAAATGTCAAGACTGATCCTTTTTCTGGAATTGTGTCAACTCCAGACAAACCAACAGCCTTAGGGTGTCCTCAAAATTATGATCTTGTAGAAAAGAGAGGAAACACAAAACAATTTACAATGCTAGTTGAAGTAAAATATGGACCGCCAAATCCCATACCTGGCTGTGAAATAGAGTGGTTCATTAATTTCAAAAACAAGTATAAGGAAACAGCATTTCTAAACGATGTTCATTATGATATATTGGTAGTAGATAGTAATCTCAAACCAATACGCTCACTTGCACAGGACGAGGGGAGACAAAAACTATTTAGCGCATCAGGGCAGGTTCAAACATTTACCACAGTAGAGGAAAAGCCAGGAACAGCACATTATGTAATATGGATATATGGAACAAATCCTGAACAAATCATTCCGCCTGCAGAGGAGCTTGACTATTTCCAAGTAGACATTCCAATTTCAAGCGAATCTCCTCAAACCCCTACAGGTAAAACGCTAAACATTCCAACTTGGGTTAAGAATAATGCAGGTTGGTGGTCAAATGGTCAGATTGGAGACTCTGACTTTGTTTCAGGAATTCAGTACTTGATAAATCAAGGAATAATGAAGATTCCTTCAACTGTTCCAGGTAGTGGTACAGGTAGCAATGTAATCCCAACTTGGGTTAAGAATAATGCAGGTTGGTGGTCAAATGGTCAGATTGGAGACTCTGACTTTGTTTCAGGAATTCAGTACTTGATAACAAACGGAATTTTAAAGATTAAATAATAAATTTCTCAAATTTGTTTACGCGCTTGAAACTCGAAGTGAAATGATCTGACTGGCCTTTTTAGCTATCCAAAACGTCGCCTACGAAATCTTGTAAAAGATGGAGACTATCTTGAGGCACTTGAATTTGGAAAAAACCTTGAAAAAAAACATCCTGATGATCCTGATTTGCTATTTATGATTGCAGGCATCTACTACCTTAACGGCGATGCACAAAACACACTGCCATATCTTGATAAAACATTGGCACTAAACCAAAATGACACAGAGGCTCTTCTAATGAAAGTAAATCTGCATCTTTACTTAAAAGACAAAGAGCAAGCAGTTGATTGTTGTGAGAAACTACGTAAAATTGATCCTCAAAATAAGGAAATAGACGAAATACTAGACAATCTAGAAAAATTATAGACAATTCAACAGCTAGTTAGAAACTGAATTTGGATTAACTAGGTAAACCTCATCAAGCAACCAATTACAAAACTTTGTCACTTTATCTGAAAACTTGCACCAAACATGTAGCGAATGAGGCAAAATATCAATTCTTCCTGAATCAAGAAAAACCTTGACGCCTTCTTTTCCTTCATACATGTAGGCATCCTCAGCTTTTACTTTGCCCAGCAACTCTTTTGCTTTTGATTTTATAATCTCCCGGTTGATTGGAAAGTTCTTTTTTTTCATATCTACAATTATGCTAAGATCCTGTGTCCCATAGGAATCAAAATCATAGATTTTTTCTTTTTTTGAAAAATTTACAAGCAATTTTATGTTATACTTTGTGCCTACCTGAGTGCCAATTTCTGTAATTTTCGTGTATGCCATTGCAGGATTTTTCTTTAACATGAATCTAATCTGAGGTAAATTAGACTTTAGCTCTTTTTCTAAACTAGCAGTTATTGCCTCAAAACTCATGATACAAAATTTACCAGTTGTCATATTCAATGATTTCTAAAATCTTTGGATTAGTTTTTTTATACCGTTTTTTCTTTAGATTCTGTGGCACTACCAATAGATTTTGATAAATTACGTGTTGATGAAGCCTCAGAACGGGCAAGCAGTGTTGAGGACTATAAAGTAACATGCATGGAGTTTATCAAAGATATTTCTGGCGACTATCTCGAATGGATTGATTACTACAAGCTTCCTCAAGAAGAAGACAAACTACGCAGAGATGCAATTGCAGCCATAGTTGAGAGAACAAATGAATGGATAGCAAAGGTTGCCCAAACCATAAAGGGAGTCGACGTTGTCATGAACGACGGTGTTCAAAAAATGGCAGAATCTACTGCTGGCAAGCCTTTCCAGATTGGTGTTTTTGTAAATAAAAAGGCTGGATACACTCAAGCAAAGCCAGGAATAATAGACATTAATGTAAAAGCAGCAGGAAGAGAAAGCAGAAAAACAAAACTTGGGTTTCATCATCTTGATCAGCGATTTCGAATAGAAACAACTGGAAAGGTTTTTTTTGATGAAATCTCAATACCGCAAGAAGAGTTTGACTTGATGGACGTAAACCTAAAACTTCATACAGAAGAATGCAAACAACGTGATGTTATTTCATTTACTGTAATTGTCTCTGAAGTAAAAGATGGCTCTGAATTAGAAAGAAGAGGCGTTACTACCATTGTTCATGTTGTCTAGTTATCTACAACTTTTTCATTGTCTTTGAATCTTACAGTGAAAATCCTCAGGTCAAGTAATTTAACTACAATGATTGAAAATTCTGATATTGGCCGTCATAAATCAATCATAGAAAGGTTGGTCATGTCAAAGCTTGAAGGGATGCCAGGAAAAATTTGTACTGCCGATGAATTTACAGGAAAAAAGGTAGTAGACAGAGAAGGAATAGCATATGGAAAGGTCAAGCATATTCACATACACCCAGAAACAATGACTGTATCGGGCGTCACAATTCATGAGGGATTTAACAATGACTACTTTTTGTCAAGTGAATATATTGACAAGTTTACAGAAAAATCTCTTTTATTAAACATCCCGCCCATTAGGCCAAATGCTCAAGTCGTTGATATCGATGGTCACAAAATTGGCACTATCAAAAGACTGCAAAGAAACCCACAAACATATGATCTTGAATCACTTGAAATAGCATCTGGTTTTATGAAAACAAAGATTGTTTCAAAGTCGCATGTTTGGGGCGTTGGCGAAAAAATCATTTTAAACATGACAAAAGAAGAATACAAGAATCTAAAATAAAACATCAATTTTTACATAATTTTTTTCCTAGGAGACTATTTCACGCTATGTGTAACGGTGTTACCATTTTATAATTGCAAAATATGCTTCTTGTTATTGTATGCAATTGAGACAAATTCCCTAACAAAGGAATTTGGCAAGGTAATGGCAGTAAACAACATTTCATTTAAGGTAGATACGGGTGAGATCTTTGGATTCCTTGGTCCAAACGGTGCAGGAAAAAGCACAACAATGATGATACTTACAACACTTTTGAAACCAACATTAGGAAAGGCGTCAGTTGCAGGTTTTGATGTAGTTACTCAGGCAACAAAGGTACGACAAAACATTGGATATGTCCAACAGGAAATTTCAGTTGATGAATTTCTTTCAGGAAGGGAAAACCTTCTCATTCAAGCCAGACTTAACCATGTTCCAAAAGATCAAGCTGAAAAAAGAATTGATGAGGTTTTGGATCTTGTCGAATTAACTGACAGACAAAAGGATGCGGCATTGACATATTCAGGCGGGATGCGAAAAAGACTGGATATTGCAGGAGGCTTGTTAAACCGACCAAAGGTACTGTTCTTAGATGAGCCTACGGTTGGGCTTGATATTCAGACAAGGCGCAAGATATGGGAGTATATTAAAAAAATACATGAGGAATTTGAGATGTCAATTTTTCTTAGCACCCATTACATGGAGGAAGCAGACCAGCTGTGTGACAGAATCGCCATCATTGATTATGGCAAAATACAAGCTAATGATACGCCAAAATCTATGAAGGCGGCATTAGGAAATTATAGTGTTACATTTACATTCAATGATCTAAGCAAGAAAAGCAATTTTCTTGAGAAAATAAAAGAAATCGAACATGTAAAAGACATAACAACAAAGGATGAGAAAGTAACTGTCTTTTCCTCAAAAGAAACAATAATGTCGTCAATTTTTAATTTATCGTCTGGCCTTGGAATAGAAATTAATTCAATTACATTTACTCAGCCAACACTTGATGATGTTTTTATCGCATATACTGGCCATGATCTAAGAGACAATGTAGGAACCTACGACAGAAGAAAAGAGCATATAAAAATGAAGAGGATTAGGGCATGATCCAATCAGATACCTACACTATTTTTTGGCGGGAGATGAAGCGATACCGCAAATCAAGAAGTGGTGTCTTGATACGATTGATTCAACCTGCGATTTGGATTATAGTTATTGGAAACACGTTTGCTGGAACACAACCCCTGATTCAGTCGGTGGGATTTGAAGGACAGTACATTGAGTTTATGACCCCCGGTGTCATTATCCTTACTGCAATTTTTACAAGTATTTTTGGCGGTGTAAACACACTTTGGGACAGAAGATATGGATTTATGAATAAAGCATTGACAGCTCCTGTTTCTCGTTCTTCTATTGCTATTGGAAAGATGCTTGCAATATCGCTAATTGCCGCAATCCAATCTAGTCTAATTTTAGGAATTGCTCTTGCCATTGGTGTTAGCTTTCCAAACCCTTGGATGATTGCCCCAATCATGGCAATTGTAGTTTTGTTTTCTTTGGGATTTTCTGGAATATCTGTTGTAATTGCAGCTACGGCAAAATCTCAGGAAACGTTTTGGGGGGTGATCAACTTTCTTGGCATGCCATTGTTTATGCTAAGCCCGGCACTTTTTCCATTAGAGCTTTTACCAGACTGGCTTGCAGCAGCTGCTAGATTAAACCCTGTTACTTACACCGTACTTTTGGTACGGGAAATGATGACTGGTGTTACAGAAGGGGTATCAACTATTTTGAGCATAGGGGTAATTACCATATTTGTGGCTGTGATGGTAGGATTAGCCAGCTACGTATTCACACGTGAAGTAAACAAACCATTTTAATTCACCCAAAATTGACAAAAACTGCAATAATTCCTAACTAGGGTGATCTTTTTTGAACCTTGAAACTCACTTGTGTTGAAGGTAATACTGCCCCTAGCTGTAATTGTCTCATTTATCTTACTAGCTGGAACTATGCAAGAAGCATTTTCAGCAACAGGCTCACATCCATTTATTTTAAAATGGGGTGGATCTGGATTAACAGAACCTGGATTTTTTTCGCTACCCCAAAAAGCAGCAGTAGATAGTGAAGGAAATATCTATGTCACAGATCTTGGAAATAAACGAGTTCAAAAATTTGATAATGATGGAATTTTTGTGGCAGCATGGGGCAACAGCAATGAAAACGTGGAATTTTCAGAACCAACCGGTATTGCAGTGTATGATGATTTAGTTTTTGTTGTAGACAGCAAATTAGGCACTGTACAAAAATTTGATTCGATTGGTACCATTATTACAAAATGGGGAGGTGTCGGCAATGAAAAAGGGCAGTTTTCAAAACCAAATGGAATAGCTGTAAGTAAAGATGGGCTTGTCTATGTAGCAGATACTGAAAATCATCGAGTCCAAAAGTTCACATTAGATGGCAAGTTTATTTCCGAATTTTATCCAGGTGATAGTAAATACAGCAAAGACTTGCCAGTAGATATTGCTATTGACAAAGATGGAAATATCTATGTATCAGATCCATATCTTAACAAGATTTCAAAATATGACTCTGAAGAAAATTTCATAAAAAAATTAGGTCCTAATGTTGGAGGATATCCAATGACGCCATATGGAATTTCAACAGATCTGCAAGGCAATGTTTATGCAGCTGATGGCTCTCGTGACAGAATCTTATACTTGGACAAAGAAGGTGCTACCATAACAATTTTTGGTAGCACAGGTATTGGCAACGGTCAGTTCAAGGTACCACTTGATGTTGCAATGGATCCACAAGGACATTTGTTTGTAGTTGATTCAAACGGTCATAGAATTCAAAAGTTTGATACACCAACCACCACAAAAATAGTAGAACCCCTCGTTGAAGAGACCCAACCAGTACAAGAAACACAACCATTAACAACAGTTAACCCAGTTCCAAATGATTTTACAAAACCACTAATCATTGCACCAAATGACATGTTAGTTGAAGCAGCGGGTGGATTAACACCAATTTCGATTGGCAAGGCAACCGCAAGTGACGAAAGTGGAATACAATCACTTATCAGTAATGCCCCGGCACAATTCCCAATAGGTGCAACTACCATTATTTGGACTGCAATAGATGGAGCAGGAAACGTAGGTATTGCTACCCAGACAATTACCGTAGTTGATACAGTCCCGCCAGTGCTTTCTTTCCTACCTGATTTAGTCGTAGAATCA
>JAUYOQ010000010.1 GCA_030697975.1 Nitrosopumilaceae archaeon
TGATTCACGTAAAACCATTGGGCTATTTCCAATTATATTAAATGATGGAACATTGTCAATATCTGATTGTTCTTGTGCAGGGATTCTAGCTAGTCCTTCAATATCTGATTCGTGTCGTTGATCAACTCCAAAAAACTCTACTTCATCTTTTAGTGGAGAGTAAAAATATTGCAAATATGCTAAAACGCCTGAGACATATTCTTGTAGATAAAGGTCAGAGTCTCCTTTGATGACTCCATACTTGATCAGTTTGTCACGCTTTTTATTGTAATCTTTTTCATTTGTTGTAAGAAAATATCCTTTTCCACCTGCTGCTCCATGTCGCTTTGCAATAACTAGTCTGTCTATTTCTTTTGGACTTGAGATGGTTTTTGGCACATCAAGGTTTGCTTCACGCATTAGTTTTTCTTTTAATGCACGATCAGACTCCCATTTTAGGATGTACTTGTTTCCAAAAATTGGTGTCTTGATTGATTCGATATCATTTGAGCTCATTTGTGCAATCAGTGTTCCATGTGGTACAAGTATTGCATTGTTTTTTTCAAGAAGTGATGTACATTTGTTGTCTAAAATTTCTGCAAAGGAATCAACCAGGATAAGTTCATCAATGAAACCAAATCTACGATACAGTTTTTCACGTTTTTTTTCAGAAACCAGGATTGTTTTTAGACCCTCATCTTTTGCGCCTTTTAGAACTTGTAGGGCGCAATGTGAACCCAAAGTAGCTATTGCGGCCAAAGCGATACAAAATCTAGGAAATCAACGTCTTAAGAAGGTTGCAAATGAGCACCTGAAACATACTCGAATACTTCGTCTATTAGTTGAATTGAGATGGCAGACTTTAGGTCCTCAGGAACAGATTTTAGGATAAAATCAATCATTGACTGATTTTGAGTAATTTTGCCTTGTTCATTATGAATAGAATATACTGCGATTGCATTTGCAATAGCGGCAATTGCCTTTTCTCTTTTTTCTAACATGGTTTAATCGTCAAATTGTAATAATTTGTACTTTTTTAACAATTGATTAGATGAACACTAGAAACACAACATCTTAGAATAA
>JAUYOQ010000026.1 GCA_030697975.1 Nitrosopumilaceae archaeon
ACATAATTTAATGGAGTACAGTAACAACATGGATATCATTTTGCCAATTTCACAACCAATAACTGATGAACAACTTAAAAAATTAAAAGAGTATTTCAAAGAAATGCCAATTGAAATTGTATTATCTGGTTTAAAATTTGCAAAAAATAGATGGTCAGCCAAAGATGCAGGAGTTCTTAAAGTTGGCAGAAAAAGCATTGTAAAAAAAGAAATTCATCTAGTTACTGCAGAACAAGCACAATGGAGGCTAAAAAACTGGAAAATGATGATTGCAAACTATAGAAGAAGAGGATACAGCTATCCAACAATATTTAGAATAAAAAAATTATTGATTCAAATTAGTAAGAAAAAATCTAGATAAGAGTTCCTTTTTTCTGTGCAAGCTTTGCTTGCAAATCAAATGGAAGTTCAGGAATGCTTTTCTTTGTCTGTCCTTCAATAATTGCCTGTGCTTCTTCTAGTATAGCTAATGTTTCAGTACTTCCTTGTGTTGAAGTAAACATTGACTCTTGTGGAGTTAGCGACACACCTGATAATACTCCACTTAGTATGTTTGACAAGTCCTGCATAGACGCTGTTGCATTAGGCATTATTCCGCCAAGGGTTGCGCCAAGTCCTTTTATCACGGACATACAAGGACTGAGGGTTACTACTACATCACCTAATTCAGAAACTGTGTTGAGTCTAATCTGGATCTGTTCCATGGCAAGCTTTGCATTATTTACCATGTTGTTCATTTTTCGAATTTCTGCAAGCTCAATTGCATATGCTCTTGCATATGTATGATTATTTGTTTTCTGTGCATCTACAATTTTTTTAAAAACAGCATCGTGTTTTTGCTGTAATTTTTCTGTTATAGTGCTTAGTTTAGTTACTTGAAACTGTAATTTTTTTTGTGCATCTTCGATTTTGTTTCTTAGAGGAGCTTCATGCTTTACCTTATCCATTACTTTTTGCGATAATTTGCCTGTGTTGATCTTCTGATCCCATTTACTAATGAATGAACCCAAAGTTTCCCCAACTATGGTAAAAAAATTGCTTTTAAAGAAATTTGTAACAACTTGGCGTGTAACTCTAGTGACATTACCCTGTGGTTACATGATTGATAGTCTATCCAAATGTGAAT
>JAUYOQ010000029.1 GCA_030697975.1 Nitrosopumilaceae archaeon
AGGCGTCAAACCCCTTTATGCAATAATCTCTGTAACAATTCCAAAAAAATTTACAAAATCAAAAATACAAAATTTAGCCAAAGGTTTTGGTCTTGCATCAAAGGAGTTTGATATCAAAATACTTGGTGGAGACACAAACGAAGGAAAGGAACTGGTGATTCAGGTCTTTCTCGTAGGCACGTCTGACAGTATAGTATCAAGAAATACGTCTAAAACAAATGACATTATAATAACTAGCGGCCCTTTTGGCTATTCTGCTGCAGGCCTAAAGATACTACTGGAAAATAAAAAGGCAGACAGCAAATTTTCTAAAAAAGCAACAGGTATTGTATTCAAACCCAGGCCAAAACTAAGGTTTGGACTGCAAAATCGTAATTATTTTACATCATCTATGGATTCAAGCGATGGTCTTTCCACTACTCTTCATCAAATGGCAAAGCAGAGCAGAAAAAAATTTGTTATAACAAACCTTCCAACAAACTCTGATCTTTTAGAGTTTGCCAGAAGAAACAGAATTGATCCTCTGGACTTGGTTTTCAATGGAGGTGAAGAGTATGAAATTGTGGCTACTGTCAGTCCCGCAAAGCTGCAAAAGCTAAAAAACAATGCTAAAAAACTAAAAATTTCACTTTTTGAGATAGGGTTTGTTGCAGATGGTAGAGGAGTTGAGTACTGGCAAGGCAACAAGATACTAAGAATAGAAAATCTAGGCTGGATGCATTTTAGAAGTTAATGTTTTTTAAACCCTTCAAAGCGTGGGTTAACATTGTCAGAATCAGAATCAAAAACCGATGAAATTGATGAATCCAAATCCTTAGATGAAGAAAAAATCGAAGAAGCGGTTAAAGAAGATGTTGATGTCGAAACAAAAGAAAAAAGAAAAAGACCAAAAGAAGAAGGCACTCCTGAGAAAGAAAAATGGGGCATTGCACACATTTTCAGCAGTTATAACAATACCATTATCCATATGACAGACCTAACTGGTGCAGAAACTATAGCACTTAGTTCAGGTGGTGTCCATGTTAATGCAGACAGATACGAATCTTCACCTTTTGCAGCAATGAAAGCTGCAAATGCTGTAGTTGAATCTGCTAAAACTAAAGGGTTTACAGCTTTGCATATACGAGTAAGAGCAGTAGGTGGCGTTGGCTCAAGAGTTCCAGGACCAGGCGCTCAGGCTGCAATAAGGGCTCTCGCACGTGGCGGTTTTAGGATTGGACGAATTGATGATGTGACGCCAATTCCCCATGATACTACAAGAAAGAAGGGCGGCAAAAGAGGAAGAAGAGTTTAGGCTTCCACTACTTTTAATTTAATATTACAGCCACGCGATTCAAAAAAATCTGACACAAATCTGGAAAATTTTTCCTCGGTTTTGTGACCTTTTGATTTTTTAATCATGTCTGCAAACTTTTCAGTAATACAAAAAAGAAGATTTGGTCTTAACCAGATTTTAAAAAAAGTCCATCCAAAACGAGATGTTGGGTTACTTAGTTCATAGCCTCCTGTAATCTTGCAAAGATTTTGAAGCTCATCGAGTGCTTTTACAATGCATTCTTTTTCTTCATCATACTTGATAACGCTAATCTCTAAAACTGTCTTCATGATTCGCTAGCGTCATTTGATTGGGTAGACTTGCTTAGCTTGTCTGATAGCGAGACAAACTTGCCATCCTGTTCAATGTTAATTTTAGTTTCTAAACGGACATTTACCCCAATAGATCTGAATAGCGCTAAAAGCTTGCCGCCATCAATTGTTTCATTTACTTCGCCTGATGATATGAGCTCTGCAAGCTTTTCAATCACAAATTTTGTTTGGCTAGAAAACTGAATCTCTGCCTGTTCTAGAACTTCAAGGCCACGATAGCCCAGTTGTTTTACAACTACATCTCGCGCTGAGGGTTTATTCTTTTTTTTCTCTTCAGCGAGTGATTTGATATCTTCTTGTTTTTTCTTGTACGATATGTTTTTCTGCATTTCTGCTAGGCGTTTTAGTTTTAGTGCCTCAAGGTCCCTGTCATCTTCGCTCATCCCTTTATCACGCCTATTGGTACTAGTTTTGCTACTTTGGTTGCTATTCCCAATTCATGTGATACGTTAACTACTGCATCTACATCCTTGTATGCTTGTGGAGCTTCCTCTACAACACCATCCCTTGTCAATGATTTGATAAATATCCCCTTGTCTGCAAGCGATTTTTTTACTTGTTCTTCGGTGTAATCTCGTCTTGCCTTTGAGCGAGACATCATACGCCCTGCTCCATGGGCTGTGGAACCAAAACTAAGATCCATTGAATTTTGTTGCCCTAATAGGATCCAGCTTGAAGTTCCCATTGAACCTGGAATAAAAACTGGTTGGCCAATATCACGGTAATTTCTGGGAATTTCTTCACGATTTGCAGGAAATGCCCTAGTTGCACCCTTGCGATGAACCACTACAGACTTTAGCTGGCCATCAA
>JAUYOQ010000037.1 GCA_030697975.1 Nitrosopumilaceae archaeon
GCAGAGTCTCTTGAAGGTGAGTTTGAGCCAATAGATTTTGAAATACTACCCACAAGCAAGATTTCACGTCAATGGTCTGTTAGTGCACAAGGACAGCTATCGCAAGTAGAATCCTAAGTTTATTGTCATTTAATTTAACAAATGTTTAACATTTGTTAATCTACCGTTATTAGACAGCATGACGTAAAATTATCTATGAACTATGTTTTGTCTGCAAATGTAAAACCTCAAAAACAACAAAACTTACAAGAATACGAAATTTTTCAGCAAAAATGTGACAGGCTGCTTCAAGAAGATGAAATAAGATTTGCAGGTCTGATAAATGGCATGGGAAGACTAGTTGCAGGCGGTTTCAAAAAAGGAGTATTGCCACTTGAAGACGATGCAGAACGCCAGAAAATGTACATGGAGCTTGCCCTTCGGGTCTCAATGAGAATGGAGTTTGATTACAGTCTTGGAAAAGTAAAGTATTCTGCATCAAGAAGAGAAAAGTCAGTTATGATGAGCTTTCCAATAAACAACAACGTGCTCTTGATTTCAGCAGAGCCTGATGTAGAAATTGACAAGACTGCAAAAAAGGTAATGAAGTTGTGTGGTCTTGAATGAATGACTATACCTGTACATGTTCATGTGGTTGCCAAAACCAAGCAGACGACTATGTCTGTCATAACTGCAGAATAGGTATGTGCAAAATTGGAATGAAAAAAGAAGTCTAGCTTTTCTTGTGCTCTGAAACTATCTTTGCCTCAAACCCAGAACTACATGAAAGGTTTTCTAAAATCACAACAGATACAGCCCTGTCAATCTCATATGATGAAAAGTCAAGCTGATCCTCAGACAATATTGTCCTGACAAGACGGTCTCCTGCAGAAACCTCGTTTATCATCGGCTCAGAAAAAAGACAAAAACCATCATCATTTGGCACAAGCCTTACAATCTCAGAATGCCATGGACCAATAAAGCCGCCTATAGTATGAACATTTGAAAAGACACCTGTCAAGCTATCATCATTATCTTGTACAAGCCACGCATAGCCAAACGAAATTACTTTTGATTTTTCAAAATCCTCACTTGTGTTAGGCAGATCAGATTTTGTCTTTATTGAAAAAAATATGGTCCCGCCTGCATTTCTTATCTCATAGTCTTGAATTTGTGAATAGCTTTTCTCTGCAAATACAGATTCCAAGTTTTTACCAGAGAGGTTTGTCTGAGATATTGCAATCAAGCCCAAAACCAAAACAACAATTCCAGATATTGCAGCTAGCTTTTTTGTTTTCATTTGTAGTCTATTAATTTAGAATCATAAAACAAATTTGGTCTAGCAACATTGAACTTAGGCTTTTAGATGTTTTTCAAAAAATGCAAGTGTCTTTTCCCATGCATCTTGTGCATCTTCTGGAGAATAACGATCCCCTGACGGGTTTGCAAAGGCATGGTTTGCATTTTCATAAATGTAAACCTCGTTTGTAATTCCAAGCTCATTTAGTGCAGACTCAAACTGTCTTACAGAATCAACTGTAATTCCTTGATCCAGGCCTCCAAAAATTCCAAGAACTGGCCAAGAAATTGATGAAAGCCTTGCAGTGTCAGATGTGAGCCTTCCGTAATAAATCACGGTTGCATCCATCATGTCGTTGTTTAGGGCAAGGTTTAGTGACTCTCCTCCACCAAAACACCACCCAATAGAACCAATTGATAATGCATGTTGGTTTTCTACAAGATAATTTACAGCCCCATTCATGTTTTCAATTCCTTTCTCAGGCTGATATACAGACATTAGTTGTCTTCCCTCGTCTGATGTTGTTGTAGCTGGGACACCATACAGATTCACTGCAAGTACGATGTATCCATGTGAAGCCAATTTTTCTGCCATCTGTTTGACATTGTCATTAAGGCCAAAGATCTCATGTATCATTACAATTCCTGGATAGTCACCATCTGTCTCAGGCCGTGCAAGATAGCCCTCGTAATTTTCAAAATAAACTACATTTTCTGTCCTAACAGGAATATCGCCTACTGCAAAGTGCTCAGAGTTGTTATCGTCGCTTTTTTCATAATCTGGCAAAACATGAATTCCCCATCCGCGCTCGATTAGAATTGAAATTGAGCTTGGCTTTACACATGCAGGCATGCCATTTGATTTTTTCATGATTAGCTCCAGTCCATCTGCACACTTGATAGACTGTACTGAAGTGTTGTTTAGAAACTGTGCTCTTGGAGAGTCATCCATGGCAATAAAATGAATGTGAGGTTCTATGTCATTGATT
>JAUYOQ010000039.1 GCA_030697975.1 Nitrosopumilaceae archaeon
CTTATACATGATTCTAAAATTAAGATAGATACTAATTCTTCATTACAGGCTTTGGCGTCTATTTTATTTAATGAGGCAAAACGACAAAAAGCAGCAATTGTATCTATTGAGAGACTAAAAAAGAAAACTGAAAAAGATTTAGAAAAACTAAGAAAGCAGGTAGAAGTTTCCAAAGATTCCATATCTATTACAGAGATAAAAAAGAAAAATTGGTACGAACGCTATAGATGGTTCAATACTTCTGATGACACATTAGCAATTGGTGGACGTGATTCGTCATCAAATATGGCAATAATTAGAAAACATCTTCAAAATAGCGATAGAGTATTTCATGCAGACATTTTCGGCTCACCATTTTTTATACTAAAAGCTGGCAAGGAAACAACGGATTCTAGTTTGAATGAAGTTGCACATGCAACTGTTTGTTTTAGTAGAGCATGGCGCGAAGCAATGTATGGGCTAAAAGCATTCTGGGTAAATCCTGAGCAAGTAAAAAAAGGAGCACCTAGTGGACAGTTTCTTTCTAAGGGTTCCTTTGTTATTGAGGGTCAACGAAATTATGTCAGAGTTGCTACCCTGAAGTTAGGTGTCGGTCTACTAAAACAAGATGACAGATATATTGTAGTTTGTGGTCCTCCTACTTGCATTAAAAAAAATTGCATTTGCTACTCAATGATTGAACCTGGAGGATTGGAAATGACGGATGCTGCAAAAAAAATCAAAACCGAGTTTGTTAATATGAAAGGAGATGTGATAAAATCAATTAGCATAGATGATTTTGTTCGGGTACTACCTGCAGGGGAGAGTCATGTTACTGAATCAGGATCAGTGGATAGTGTGGATGAATGAAAGAAAACTGGTTTTTGTTGTAGACGCCATGTATGGAAATCTTGCAAAAAAGCTTCGATTATTTGGATATGATTCATTATATTATGCTGATATTGATGATGACAAGATTTTACAAATTGCAAAAGATGAAGATAGAATACTATTAACAAATGATGTTGCCCTTGTAAAAAGATCTTTAAAACAGGATGTGAGAATTGTTCAAATTACAAAGAAAGACGAAATAGAACAGATTCTAGAGATTAATCAAAAATACAATCTGGGAAAATGTGTTATTGCTGGTAATAATTCGCGCTGTCCTTTATGTAATGGTGTGTTGCATAAAATTCAGAAGGAGCTTATAGTGACTCAAGTTCCTGAAGGGGTTTTAAAACAGACAAATGAGTTCTGGACTTGTGAAAACTGTAAAAAAATCTATTGGGAAGGAACACATATCAAGAATTTACAAAGATTTGCTTCTAGACTAAATGAGCTATTATAGAGAGTTGCCAGATTCTGATGGGAAAGAACTAGTAGAAGCAGTTAGGCTTATTGTAACTGAATTTCTTACCAATAAAAATAAGAAGAAATTATCTAATGATTTTCAATCGAGGTTTTCTTTCAAGTCTGGTGTGTTTGTGACATTGAATGATAGATCTGGTTTGAGAGGGTGTATTGGGTTTCCACTTCCACAAAAAAGACTATGTGATGCACTAGTAGATGCAGCGATAGCAGCCGCAACTGAGGATCCTCGTTTTTCTGAGGTAAAACAATCTGAGCTTGATGAAATAACTTTTGAAGTAACCGTTTTAACGCCTCCAATAGAAATCAAAGTTTCAGATCCGTTAGAGTATCCTACTCAGATCAAAGTAGGTCGTGATGGTTTGATTGTAAAACATGGTGTTTATTCAGGATTACTTCTTCCTCAAGTTCCTGTAGAATATGGATGGACTGAAGAAGAATTTTTGAGTCATGCATGTGAGAAGGCTGGCCTTCCTTATGACATTTGGAAAGATCCAAAGGCAGAAGTTCTTAGATTTGAGGGAGTAATTTTCAAGGAAAAAACACCAAACGGAATAGTAACACAGCAAAAGCTATAGAGTTTTAGATTCTGTGTCAAGAGATATTTCTTAGCCGTTTTTAATTGAATCATATTCTTTTTGTGTTACAATTACTAATGGAATGTTTGCCAAGGCGCATCCAGATGCTACCGTAAGATCAGCTTTTTGACAGATCATAGCATAAGGTGCTGAATTATTTGATTTAAGAGAATATATCGTATATGCACCTACACTACTTCCAACACCATATGGAAAAACAAGAATAGTGTTTTTGATGGATTTTTGAAACAAGTCATGCTTGTTATCGCGTATAATGCCAGTTTTTTTATCCACTGCCCCAAGGAAATTAATCGGTATTTTTGATTTCAAGATCTTTCCTTTGGCCTTTCCTTTTACTATGACCTTTTCTACCATTTTGTTTCATCATCTATGATTTGGGAAAGCGGTTTTAGGTTTACTTTGACATCATTGGAGTTTTTAAGATAATATGCGCCTTTAATGCTATTTGTTATGACCCCATCAACATCATCTTTGTCTATTAGTGGTGTCAAACAAGTGCAACAGTCAAAAAGCATTTCACAGCCAGCCCGTTTTAACGTATTTGTATATCCAAGATCATAAGCTTGTTGTTGAATTGCTCTTGGGCAAAATATCATGCATCGTTTTTTAAATGATCTTCCCTTTAGCATCAAAGCTAAATCAGATATTTCCTCTAGCCCAAGTTGTGGGCTTCCAAGTACTACAAGATCACCAGAATCTGTTGTGTTAAGTTCATCAAAGATGTTTTGCATTTCTTTGTTATCAAAATCAACCTTTTCAGATTGATTGTCATTATCATCTAAAACAAACTTGCCACATTGGCCAGATGTTCCCATGCCGCCACATAATGCTTTACAGCTACGTTTGTCAAGGTCACTTGCTCCAGAAATTCTAACCGAACTACCAGCAATCTTGCCAGCAAAATATCCTAATAGACCATATGTCAGCTCGTTAGAATTTTTAACCTTCATTTGAATTGTAAGGTTAGGACTATCTGGTTATTATTTTCTTAAATCATAATAGGGGCTTTTCCCTGTAAGTGCACTAGCTAGTGCACTAAACGCACTTTCTTTATTTGTTTTAAGTTGTGCTATTGAGTTAGCA
>JAUYOQ010000048.1 GCA_030697975.1 Nitrosopumilaceae archaeon
GAGGCGGTACTGGCATTGCACCCTTTGTAAGCTTTGCACGACATCTTCACGTGGTTGGAGACAAAAGAGAGATTGTTGTTTTACATGGTTCTAGCTATGTAGACGAATTAAGTTACAAGGGACTCTTTACTGATTTAGACACAGAAAGTCTTGACAGCGGAAAAGACAAGTGGAACTTTACATATAGAGCTAGTATAAGCAGACCTGAAGAATGGTTTAACAGATCATGGAAAGGCCAAACAGGTAGAGTTGAAAGCTTCCTAAGATCAAGTAATGGGGAAATGTCGCCTTTAGAAAAACTAGTTGGAGAAAAAATTACAAAAGAGAATACAATGTTCTACATTTGTGGTTGGCAGGGAACAATCGATGGCGTAATGGACTATATGTCTCCAAAGGGTTTTGTAACTATGCATGATAAACGTAAAGACGGAAGCTTTGAAGTAAAATACGAATCATACGGTTAACCCTTAAAATTTTTTTTGGTAATAACTTGGCTTTTCAGCCTTTTCTTATTATGAATTGCATTAAGGCTTCTTTGGAATATTCAATTCCATGTTCATCAATAGAATGCTTACTATATTCCTCGATTACTTTTGAGATATCGTCTCCTTCTGCAATAAAATCGCACTCAAAACCATAATCTCTACATACGAATCTGGTCACGACTAACAAGAAAAAAATTGTATTATATATCTTGTTTCATTGGTTTTACGAACAAGGAGGGTAAGATATCTTTGCCTATATGATCGATGTTTCAAATGCATGTTCAAATTCAGTAATGATTAAATTTCATTTTTTATTTGGGGAATCAAGAAAACTACTCACAGTTTCAAGCAGTTATAGATTAATCTTGTTCTGATGCTTTTTTTGAATTATTTGCAGGTATAGAAACAATGTTTTCTACAACCGCCTTTGTCAACTCATCAAGAATTTTGATTTTTTTCTCATCAGTTTCTCCTAGCATTTCTAATGCCTTCTCTAATTCTCTTCTTCTTAACGAGTCTACACTGGCAAATACATCCTTAACTAAGGGCTCTGGTTCAAGTCGGTTCATAGTTGCCTCGAGAATTGGAACTTCTTTACTAATCATTTTTTCTACAGTGCGAACTATGTCCTTCCTAGCTAGCAAATCTCTTTCCTCTGCCTCAACAATTTGATCTCTAAACATTAATTTAGTTCCAGGAAGCGTAGAGACATTCTCATCAACTGCTCTGGGATCTGATATATCTAATATCATTGTCCCTTTCTTTTTATTTCCAACGACTATTCTTATTTTATCATAAGTAATTATGAAATAATCTGCCGTAGTTGCAACAAAAATTATGTCAAATTTATCGAACCCTGCTAAAACATCTTCAAATTTTATTGGTTTTCCACCCAATATTTTAGAAAAACCAGTAGCTCGTTCAATGGTCATACTGGAAATATCAAACGCATAGCCTTTGTTATTAAGAGATTTAGCAACCATGGCCGCTGTTTCACCGGTGCCTATAAGCAGAACATGTTCCTTGCCATCTAAACCTCCATATTCTTCTGCAGTTTTGACAGCAGTGTAGCCAATTGATATTGCTCCTTTACTAATTCCAGTAGAATCTCTAATACGAGTTGCAATTCGTATAGCACTATCAAATAATTTACTCAATATCCTACCAGATACTTTAGCTAGCTTTGCACCTGAAATCGATGCTTTTATGTCATCAAGGATTTTTTCGTCTCCTACAACTATCGATTCCAAACCAGATGCTAGTCTTAATAGATGAAGGTAAACATCAGTATCCATATACACTTCAAGAATCTGATCAAGATGGTCAAGGTCATATTCTTCTAGTTGTGTTAGTGATGTCCACGTTTCTTTGAT
>JAUYOQ010000053.1 GCA_030697975.1 Nitrosopumilaceae archaeon
TTAGCTTCTAAAAAGGATCTTGCATCTCCTTTGACAACAACTTTTACTGTAGAAGACAAATCGTGTGATGTAACAAATGTGTTAATTTGTGTAGGTGTATCTGAAAGGTTTTATGAAGAAGGCGATGCCGTAGTTGTCTCAGGTAAGGTCAGGACCATCCTACTTAATTCTCCATTATCACTACAAATTTTCTATGGAGAAACATTAGTTGAAATTGTTCAGGTTAAGGTGGTTCAAGATGGAACATTTACATATTCATTGATTGCAAAAGGTCCTCAATGGATAAACGATGGAACATATCTAGTTAGAGTAGCCTATTCAGGAAACATAGCTGAGACAAATTTTGAATTTAAACCAGCGAAAACTGGCGTAACAACAACTGAGCTGTTTGAAGTTGATGCTGGAAGTTTTGGCACATTTGATGTGCCATATACGATCAATGGTGGCACGATAAAAAATATTCAAGTTGAGCCAAAAATTTTGGGCCTAGTTGTAACAATAGAGGCGGAACGTGATGGCACAATTACATTAGAGTTGCCACGATCGTTTATTGATGCAAAAAAAAGTGATGGGGTAGATGAGCGATATCTTATTTTTATTGATGGCTCAGAAATTACTTTTGAAGAAACTGCATCAACTAAAGATTATCGTGTTCTCAAGTTTGCGTTTGAAAAAGGAGATACACAAATTGATATAATTGGCACTTTTGTAATTCCAGAATTTGGAAGCTATATCATATTGACATTAGTGCTATCGCTTTTGACATTAATTATAATTCAACAAAAAAGCAAGTTACTAATTAGAATTTAATTTCAAAGACCATACTTTGTCTTAAATGGAGATACTTCACGGAGTTCTTTTACAATCTTTTTCAAGGTAGCTACAGTTGTGTTGATTTCTTCAAAAGTATTAGAAAGTCCTACAGTTAGTCGTAGCGAGCCGGTAATTTGTTCGTGAGAAAAACCCATTGCCTTTAGAACATGCGAGGCTTTTTGGATTTTGACAGAACATGCCGAGCCTGTTGATGCTGCAATCCCATTTTCGTCTAGTTTGATAATTAGATCTTCGCCATTTACTCCAAGGAATGTAAAATGTGCATTGTTTGGAATTCTTTTTTCTTTGTTCCCGTTAAATGAAACATGTGACATTTCACTAGTTATTTTTGACACAAGAGAATCACGCAAACTCTTTAGGTGTACAATGTTTTTTTGAAGATTTTCTTTTGCAAGCTCACATGCTTTACCAAAACCTACAATGCTTGCAACATTTTCAGTTCCTGATCGAATTCCATTTTCCTGTCCGCCTCCAAGAATGAGCGGTTCTATTTTGATTCCTTTTTTTATGTAAAGAGCACCTATACCTTTTGGACCATTGAGCTTGTGCGATGATATTGACATTGCACTCAATTCTAAATCCTTGATATCAATTGGCATCTTGCCAACTGCTTGTACTGCATCTGAATGAAATGGTATTTGTTTTTCTTTACAAATTTTTGATATATCTTTTATGGGTTGAACTGTACCTACCTCGTTATTTGCAAACATTATGCTTACAAGGCATGTGTCTTTTGTGATTGCATTTTTAACATCCATTGGATCAACGAGCCCGTCTGAGCTAACAGGCAAATAGGTAACCGAAAGCCCGTCTTTTTCAAGTCTTTTGCATGGCTCTAAGACTGCTTCATGTTCTATTGATGATGTGATTACGTGGTTTCCTTTTTTTGCATATGCAAATCCATACAGAGTGATGTTATTTGATTCTGTTCCGCCAGAAGTAAAAAAGATCTCATCAGCCTGTGCATTAATTAGATTTGCAATTTGTTTTCTTGCATTCTGGATAGCTTTGTTTGCAGTGCGGCCAAGTTTGTGAATTGATGATGGGTTTCCATACTGGTCAGCTAGAAATGGAAGCATCTCAGTGAGAACATCTTTGTGAATTGGTGTTGATGCTGCGTTATCTAGATAAATCAATCCGCTATCACGTTGATCTTGCCAGACTTATAACCGTCAGGATCAACCATAACCGAAATAAAACCAATCTGATGCAATTTGCTTTCTAGTTCCTCTAGTTTTGATGTGTTTGAAAGTAAATGTAGTTCATCTAAACCAAGTTCGATTTTTGCAACTCCATCTAGATCTCGCACACGTACTTGTTTTGCGCCAGTTGCTTGCTTTACCATTATTTCTGCAACTTCGATTGGTGCAAGTCGTTCCATGGTTACCCTCTGACCCCAAGGAATACGTGATGCTAGGCAAGAGTTTGATGGTCTATCATAAATTGATAAACCTGCCATTTTAGCTTCTTTTCTTACATCT
>JAUYOQ010000064.1 GCA_030697975.1 Nitrosopumilaceae archaeon
AGAAAAAACAGCCAATAAGGTATACGGAACTCTAGACACAAAACATCCAGGTGTTGCAAAAACTATGGCAATGAATGACTCTCTAGTAGGTGGTACTATTGATTACATTAAACGCCCTGATGAAGGTTTTATTAGAAAATACAGAAAGACCCCCACTGAAACTAGAGCAGATTTTGAAAAGTCTGGCTGGAAAACTATAGTAGCATTTCAAACTAGAAATCCGCCACATGTTGCTCATGAAATATTACAAAAAACTGCACTTACTACAAGAGACGGCCTTTTTGTTAATCCACTTATTGGCAAAAAAAAATCAGGTGATTTTACAGACGAAGTTATAATAAAATCATATGAAGTATTGATCGAAAATTATTATGCTAAAAATCGATGCAAATTGGCAACATTGCATACAGAAATGAGATATGCCGGACCAAAAGAAGCAATACATCATGCCATAATGAGACAGAATTATGGATGTACTCACATTATAATAGGTAGAGATCATGCTGGTGTAGGAAATTACTACAGCCCATTTGCAGCACAAGACATATTCAAAGACTATTCAGATCTTGAGATAACTCCTATTTTCTTTCCAGCATTTTTTTATTGTAAAAAATGTATTACATTTACCAATGAAAGAGTATGTCCACATGGCATAGAAACTAGAGACGAGATAAGTGGAACTAAACTTCGAGAAATGATTCAGAATGGAAAAGCACCATCCGAATTTATTCTTAGACCAGAAGTTTCAAAAATTATAATGAGTCACAAAAATCCTTTTGTTGACTAGATTTTTATTCACGCACTATCGAGCAAAATTGTGAATCACAATATTATATTAATTCTAATTTTATCATTAACTTTGAGTCCTATTTATGGTCAGTCTCAGTCAAATCCTTCCTTAATTTTACATACAACTGAGATACATTACAACGAATTCAATAAAATTGCAAATGACGCACAAATAATTGAACTAGATAAAACTCATTCAGTGAGTTGGCAAATCACAATTGATAACAAGCTGCTCTACGCAAATCCAAATGGTAATGCAGTAATACGATTCTATGATGCAACTATCCCAGAAAAATTCATTGAAATAGGCATGGGTAGTCCACCCGATGAAAAATTTTGGGTGGCTGCGTGGCTACCGGAAAATGGTTATGTTGTTGTTCATAACAGACTTGAACGGGGATGGATTCCAAACCAAACGATTGTAGCTGCATATACAGATAATGCAGGACTTACCATCA
>JAUYOQ010000101.1 GCA_030697975.1 Nitrosopumilaceae archaeon
AGAAACCGTATCAAACTATTTTTTCGCTTTGACTCAGAAGGTTCTCTAGTTTGCCTTGAACTTTACACACAGCAGACTCAAAAACAGGAGAGTGGACTATATTAGAATTAGGTGCCGGATAATCACTACTTTGTGGATAAATCTCTATTAAACCATCAAAGAGCTTTCGCGTTGCGTACATATCCGTCGCTTTATCACCTTCAAATTGTAATGCTTTTGAGACCGATTCGAAATGGCTGCAGTCAGTTTATCTGCAATGCACTTATTTACAGCACAATTGTCACCCACAATAAAATCAACATCTTCAAGTAGATTCAACCCTATTAATTCAAGCTCGTCATAAAAATAATCTCCAATTGATTCTGCACTGAAGTTGACATCGTCTTCATCGTCATTTTCTTCTTGCACTCCACAACAAATTAGAATTGTTTCTACTACGTCATTGTTATTTATCCATGTCGCAAAAATTGCCGTATAATGCTCCTCAGAACAAGTCCACGCTACAATAATAAGAAAAAACAATTAATTAAATACTGATATTACAAAGTTTTATTTATACTTACAATCGAATATCAGTCCAACTTTTCTTCTATTTCCATCGTTATCAATTAGCTTCAACTTTATCTGATGTTCTACTTCATCACCAATCGCCTCCAACTAATGTTTTCTGGCAGATTGGTGTGAGTTTTGAATATTTTTTAACATATTTATTTTCCACATGAGAAAACGGAAGGTCGTTGAAGATGCATTGTTCAATCCATCCATGGAGATTAATAGCTTTGCTAGAATCCAATTTTGTCACATAAGAGTCAAGTCCTTTTCATGCTTTTCTTGAATCCATTAACTTGTCTTGTCAACCGTCATGACTTGAAACATGTGTCACCAAATTTAAAGATCTAATAGTCGCTGAACATTCCTTGCACTCATATACGCCTTTCACAGTCGGAGAAGCATTGAAAAATGCTTTTCTAATTTCTGGACCACTGAAATCATTAGATGACATTGGAATAGTTCCGAGTTGCACTTTGAATCTTCAATTGAATATTAACTGTAAAATGACGTTACGTATCGGTAAACTGCCGGTATGAGAAGAGGAATTAATTGCAATT
>JAUYOQ010000102.1 GCA_030697975.1 Nitrosopumilaceae archaeon
ATATTTACAACAGGCTGTTCAGACTGTGCAAATGTGATTCCATTCACATGCGTTCCAAATATCTCAACAAGCTCAACATCAGGGCTTAGACTGAACTTTAGGGTTCTGCTTTTCTGTGTAGTTTTTGTCTCCTTGTATAACACTTCATCACCATCTGCAATCACAAGAAATCTATCATCTTTTCCATTGTAGCGAGAATCAATAAGATTTCTATCCAATGTAAGCTCCAAAGATCCTTTGGTGTCAGTTACCTTGACATCCAATGCAAGTACCATGTCGCTGTTGTCAAGATCATAGTTTGCTATATCGACTCCATTTGAGACGTATTCAAACGGGGTTGCAAGCTTTGCATCTGCTACTCCTGCTAACATGCCAACTAGTGCAAAAACTGCTAGTGCAAATCCTGCCTTCAAATCAGGCATGAATCTGTGAATTTGCTATTCAGCAAAAGTGTAATTACTTTTTGACTCGTTGCATCATTTTGCTTTTTTATTTTACAAAACTTGTGCAACTACAGTCTAAAACAAGACATGTCTGTGATTGTCTGATGTGCTCGTTTGAGGAATGCCTGCAGTTGACATTTTTGCAAATCCTCCTTTTGGCTTCGCGTTTGATAATTGCCTGTGCAATGTTGTTTGCCTGTTCTTTTGTATGTCCCTTGTCTACATAGTAGTGTACTATCTTGGTATACAGTATCTCAGGATCAAATGATTTTTCAACCATTTCCCTAATCTACTATATACGATTTCATCATAGATAAGATTACTTACATTGGAAAAGATTTTTTGAAAACAACGTCTTTTCCAAACAACAGCATGTTTCCTTGGTACAGAACCATTGGAAGGCTTTCAGATATTTTATAAGACCTTATTGTACATAATGCCACAGTGGAGAAGATTGGAGGAACTAAATAAAGAGAGTAATATTGACAGCCTTCTCCTTGAGAATTTTCAGCGAGAGATATGGAGCAAGGTCCCTCACCTAGAAGAAAAACCAGATGAAGTGAAGGTTGTCAACGCAACACCCCTGATTGATATTACTGAAGATTTGAAAGAGTGTGCAAGAAAAGAGTACGGTCTGGATCTTGCCCATATAGATCTGCGAGTTTTCGGCAAGTTTGATTCGAACTTGCTGACAGGCTCGATCAAAGTAAGGCCGGCAGTCCAGATAATCCATGATGCCATTGTTACAGGAAAGCTGAGGCGTGGACAGACTATATTCGAAGCTACCTCCGGTAACTTTGGGATCGCACTTGGACAGATCGGTAAGCTCGGCCTAGATGTCATTACCCTTGTCTCTAGAAAGCTTCAGGAAGGAGTGTTCGAGGAGTTAAGAAACGAGAAAATACGTGTCATAGATCTTGACATGGATATCTGCCCTGCTCCAGGAATGAAGATCAACCCGAATCTTTTGGCTGCCAAAGCAATCGCTGCGAACATTCGCTCACAGCTCACTGAATTGGTGTTTGATCCTGCCATTTTCGATAGATCAAATTCTGAGATAGAAGCAGTTCTAGCGAGCCAGGACATAATAAACTTGGCAAAGCTTCTTGCAAAGATCTACGGCTGTTTCTGTCCAGAACAGTACGATAACGAGCTGAACATTGAGGTACACAGAACTGTGACCGCCGCGGAGCTTGACCAGCAACTGCGTGAACAAGGCCATTTAATGGCTGAATTCAGAATTGTCTGTACCTTTGGTACAGGTGGTACCTCGGGTGGATTGAGCAGATACTTGATGGAGAAATATGGAAAGAAGTCACTGCATGTGGTCTTTCCCCTTGGTGATCAAGATGTTGCAGGGATTAGAACGAAAGGGAAGGCGTTGGGCTTGAAGTTCTATGAGCCTGAGCTATATGCGGGACAACATGAAGTAGATTTTGTGCAGGCAAAACGTCTGCTAAAGTTTTTCGTAGATAAAGGTCATGACATAGGGGAAAGCAGTGCCCTTGCACTTTACGCGGTGATGCAAATAGCAAACTTTGGTGGTTATGGAGGAAAGTTTGTCGTGATAATTGCTGATGGAATCCAAAAGTACAGAAAGAACATGGAAACGATAGAAAAGAATCTGGGCAATCTTCAGGTTACCCTAAAGGAAGCTGTCTCTAACATCGGTAACTACAATAGAGTTCTCTGGATTCACACAATGTATACTCCACGGAAGGAAGGAATAGAGCTAATCGCGAATTCGCTGGGCTGTGATGAAAGCAAGATCTCTGTCCCAAAAGCCAGGGACGTGGATCGACTTCTAGCAACCCAAAAGATTCCTGAGGAACTGGATAAAGCATTGGGGGGATCTGATGGTAAGTCATTGCTTGTTTGCATGATGGGAAATACTTCGTTGATGGTTGCTCAAGTACTTGCAGGGAAAGGTATTGCAGCTGAAAGTCTGACTGGTGGGATATCAGCACTTTCTCAAGAGAAAGGCAAGCAGATTTCTGAATTGGTGCGATTAGCTACCGAATAATAAACATTGAATGTGTTGAAATGACTGTCTCAATTAATTTCCGCCTAAAACACTAAGAACTCTTTTTGGTATGTCATTGATTCTACTTACCGCAAGTGTTCTTTCGTATCCAAGATACTTCAGATTGCTTGCAATGATTGTTGCACGTGTAGTGTCAGGTCCCACTCCAATGGCTACCATCTTTATTCCAAGCTGCTTGAATGATTTTACCATACTTCTTACAGCATTAGGATCTGATGGCTCACCATCAGATAAGGTGAGGAAAATATCTGGTTTTTTTGAACGCAAAATAGGATACATCTTGTCATATACTTCTGCCAAAGGTGTTCCTCCGTTTGCAATAATCTGGGCAAGTCTTTTGGCTGCAACATAATTCCATTTCATGTTTTCTGGCTTTATCAGCCAACATACAACCTGCTTTTGTTCTGTGTTAAACGCATAAACTGCAAACTTTACCTTAAGATACGACAAGACTTCGCAAAGTGCAAGTGTTGCCTTTTTGTATTCTAGCTGATCTGCTGAAATGCTTGATGAGTGATCAAGTAAAATAACAATTCTTGTCTTTATTGTCTTTTTTACGTCGGTAAAAAATGGCTGATTTCCTTCAATGTATGTCTCTGCATCAAACTCATCGCCTGCAATTACGTGCTGCTCCTTCCAGCCTGTCTTCCATTCCCGAAACTTTGCCTTTAGGTTGCTTATCAAGTCAAGGTCATAGATTTTTGTTTCATCAACGCTTGTCTCAGACGGGATTCTGATTCCAATGATATCAGTACCAAGACCAATGTTTTCGTTTTTTCTGTTTTCATCAAGCAAAACGTTGTATTCATCAAAGATCTCTTTTCCTTCAAGTGCTGATTTTGGATCGACTTTTCCCAAATCATTTTCGCGATGCTTGGAAATCTTTGATAGTGCTTTTACCAAGTCTTGCTCTGTTACTGCAAGACCTGGTCCACGTTTTGGAACAGAAAGTGGAACTGTGATCAGCGCATCAAGGTCAAGTATTCTTAAAATTTCAGGAATTTTTGTTTCAAGCCATTCTGTGTCATAATTTTTTTCAATTGCATTATCTAGAATCTTTTTTGCATACTCTGCAGCCCTTGAAACCTTTTCAAAGTGGCTTGGCTGCAGCTCGCCTTTGATGTCGCCTATCAAAAAGTACTGGTAAAAGGCCTCAACCATTCGTGCCTTTCCATAGACTGAGCTTAGTATTGGCCTATAGCTCCACATGTAAGAATAGTTGAAAATTAGCTCCTCATCCATTCCCTGCCAAACTTTTCTTCCCAAAAGTTCAATTCTGCGGGTCTCAATTGTGTTTAAGATAAAGCCAAACGCATGGTCGCTGCTTAGAATCTTTTTGCAGAATTTAATTCGCATTGCCTCATACCAAAGCGAGGTTCGAAACTGCCTGTACTTTTGAAAGTTGCTTCCGTTGTATCTATCAATTGGCGTTATGATGACTCGATTTTCATGCAGTCTTGTACGAGTTTCAGTTTTATTTGAAATCTCGATTGTTACGTTTTCTTTTCCAGACCATCGCCTGACAAGAAACGTTGCAATGTCGATTAGTGTATCATTTCTTAAACTGAGTGTCTGCATTAGTTACCAAACATCGATGTTATGATGTCGCTTACCTTTTGGTACTCTACATTTCCCCATTGTGCATACACGTTTGCAAAAACGATGTTTGCTGCCTCTTTTGGACTGGTTCCAGAAGCTAAAAGCTTTGCATAAGATATTGTCTCCCTAAGACTTGGAGAGTAGTATAGTTCCTCAACTGCAGCTGCTTGTCGTAGTGTATTTGCAAGTTTTATTCCAAGAATCACCTTCTCAGTATTTAGACCAGAAACATGTCTTTTGATTATTTCAAACTCGATGTCTTCTGGCGGATATTCTAGTCTGATTCTTACAGGAAATCTGCTGATTATCTGTGGCGGAAGCTCCTTTGTTCCAACATGTGTTAGTGGATTAATAGTTGCAACAACAAACCATTCCTTTTTTGCCTCTATTGTCTCGCCAGTTGACTCTTTTAGTACGACTTGGCGTCTGTCGTCTAGTGCCTCATCTAGTCTCAATAAAACATCAGCTTCAGCAGAGTTTATCTCATCAAGGTATAGCATGCCGCCTTCCTTCATTGACTTTATCAAAATTCCTTCATCAAATCCGACTGAACCATTTTCCAAAGTCTTTGTTCCAACAAGGTGGCTTTCGCGAGTCCTAAGGCTGAAATTGATTGATTCTAGCTTTATCTCTTTTCTTTTTGCAAATTCCCTTACAAGCGTAGTTTTTCCAGTTCCTTTTGGACCAATAACTAACACAAACAGTCCTAACTGGTATGCCTTGTTTAATACATCAAAGGAATTATTCCAATCTAAATAGGAAGATTCTTGTAACACAATTTTTGAGTGGTTCGTCTCAAATTTAAAACTAGTCTAGTTTGCAAATGAGCCAAGCTTTGTGTTTGCCTCATCTAGTTTTTGGTGCAGCTTGTTTTTCCATTCATCAAACCCATCTGGTGAATCAGGAAAATTGTAATAGTGTTGTGTCAGCCACTTGTTTTGCTGGGTTGTGTACCTGAGACCTTCGGCAAGTTTTTTGTTGAGTGCTCCGCGAATCATCATCCCAATCTTTCCTACCATGCTAAAGTCAGGATGCTCGCCTTTTGATATTGCCTCAACATCAAGATCACCCAAAAAGTGTTTCATGCCGTAACTTATTTGATCATTTGTCAGAGTCTGAATAAGTCTTCGAAAGACTTCTAGTCCTGCTGTCTTGTAACCATACTCGTTTATGAACTCCTTGTTGTATTTCCACAGCCCATTTTCTGTTACATTCCCTGACTCTATTGCCTCGACAACACATTTTCCAATTATTGTTCCAGCAACAAGTGCAGGGCCTATTCCTCCTGCATCAAGTGGCTTTGGCATCCACGCGGCATCGCCAACTATAGCATAGCCGTTTGCAACAAGGCAGTCGTTTTGTCTTCGAACAGATACCTGAAAGTTTCCAGTAGCATTGTTTTTGTCAATTTCGTCTTCTGATAATTTTGGATTTTTTATTGCCCTGTTTCGTGCAACATATTGATCAATCAAACTAGATACGGTATCAGTTTTTTTCAGTCTTGCATTTCGTTGATCTAAAAGTGATTTTTCAATTCCAAGGCCAATGTTTACCTTGTTTTGTCCCTTTGGAAAAACCCAGCCATATCCACCAGGGGCTATGTCTTGGTCAAGATGGATTATGCAATAGTCTGGATCAAACTCTGTAAGGTCTTCTTGAGCCTTTTCAAAATACATGATGTATCTACCAGTAGACTCGATATCACGACGGTCGATCTTTTTTTCCATCTTTGTTGTGTTTTTGACGCCGTTTCGTAGCATCGATGTTATGCCTGTTGTATCGATTACGACTTTGGCTGTTTTCTTGAAGGGCTGCTTTGTCTTGTTGTCTATTCCCTCAACACCAATCACTTGACTGTCATCGTAGAGAAGGCCTGTCAGGTTTATCTCAAACTCAAAATTAATCCCTCTTTTTTTTGCTCGCTCATTTTGAACTTCGGGGAGTTTTTGTCTATTCAGCATATAGCCTTCGCCATCAAAGGGAATTGCAGTTTGCCTGTCTGGTGAAAATGCCATTACTCCCTTTACGTGGTGTTCGATTTCAGGCTCAGACCATGGCACCTTGATTCGCTCTGCCATATAGTCTACTGCCTCCTTGCTTACTGCATCGCCGCAAGTCCAGCCGCTAAAGCTTTTTCTTCCCGGCATGAATTCTGAATTTCTGTCAATTACAAGAATTGATAATTTCTGATTAGAATAATACGAAACAGATTGAGCAGCAATGGTTCCAGCTAGTCCACCACCTGCAACTATAACATCATAATCGGTTTCCATCACAACCCAGCTTGGCCAACTGTATTTAAAATAATCTTGAAAAAATACATTAACATTTTTTTGGGTCGGTTCGTCGCGGCGTCTTCAACGCTGTTGCTCAGACTGGAGCGGCTATTATCTCCTCATTCCCAACTGATTACTAGTTTTTTATTCTTATTAAATTGTATTTAGCTTGGAGCAAAGAGCTTGGTATAGATTCTGGCTGTGTCCTTTTTGCTGTATACTGGAGTATAGATCTTTACCTTGACTGCGTCATTTTCCTGCAATACCAAGTTTCTTCTTACAAGTTCCTGCTTTCCAAGTCGTATATGCAACATCGAGTCTTGGACTCGGTTTTCCATGTCATCAATTACTTCTGAAAGCTGGTCTTGTGGTAGATTAGACGCTAGTTTTTTTATGAAACTTGATGCCTTGTTTTTTGTAATTTTTGCACGAAGAAATGTAATTGGGTTTTCATAGTGGCCAACTAGCTGTTCTTTTGCAAATTCTGACTCTACTATTCCAAAAAGTTCCAAAAAAGAATCAAAAATTTTCCGCTCGTCTTCTGTTGCATGCACAATTACCTCAATTGTTACTTCTACTTTCTCTTCCATTTGCCTAATCTGGGAAAATTTTGTAAACGCTTTAAGCCTTTAGTAGTGTGATTTCTGCTTCAGCGGTTCTTACTAGCTTTACCTTTTCTAGGCCAACATGTCTTATTCGAATTACCTTTTTGGCAGCTGCCATGATATCAGAGTTTATCTTTCCATAGCAGGTTGCCTGGACAAACTGATCAATGCTCATTTGAGGAATTGTCTTGTTCATGACATCGTGGGCAATCAACCTTAATGCATGCATTCTTGAGGAGTTGAGCGGCTTGTGTGTTAGTGCTATGATCTTTATTCTAAAGATGTGGCCATCCTTTGTTTTGCATTCTGTGATGTAGCTTATCTTTGTAGAGCCACGTCTTATCAGGCTACGCAAAAACTCTTTTGCATATTCATAACGCTTGAAAATTGTAGTTGCCTTTTCTCCTTCTACTTTGTCTATTTGAAAATAGATCTTGTACTGGTACTGAGAGGGGTCCCCTTTTAGAATATCAAACAAGGTAACCTCGATTACTCTCCCCCTTGCATGTTCATCATCTGTTATTGGAATGTATGCAATTGGAATGTTGTTAAACGAGTCAGGGGCGTATACTGTAATCCATTTTTTTTCACGCCACTTGTCCTTTACCTTTGTTTTTCGTGCCAATCAATATCCGACCTTTGAACCCAAAATATAAGTTGTGGCCCTAGATTGTACTTTTTCCAAAATACTTTTGTAAAACTTGAGGCACCAAAATATGTCCATCTTTTGTCTGAAAGTTTTCCATAATTGCAACAAGTGTCCTTGATGTTGCAACAAGTGTGCTGTTTAGAGTATGAAGATATTTTGTTGGCTCATTTGTCTTGTCACGGAATCGGATCATTAGTCTTCTTGCCTGATAGTCCAAGCAGTTTGAACATGAAACTATCTCGCGATACGCATCTTGTCCTGCCATCCAAACTTCGATATCGTATGTTTTTGCAGAAATTTTTCCCATGTCTCCGCTTGACAACAGCATAACTCTGTATGGGATTCCAAGCTTTTGGTAGAACTCTTCTGCAACTGATAGCATCTTTTCATGCTCCTTCCAAGAGTCTTCTGGCCTTGAAAAGACAAACTGCTCTACTTTTTCAAACTGGTGTACGCGAAATATTCCCTTTTGATCACGTCCGTGCGCACCAGCCTCTTTTCTAAAACACGGGCTTATGCCAGCATATCGTATTGGCAGATGATTTCCCTCAAGTATCTCGTCTGAATGCATTGAAACAAGCGCATGCTCTGATGTCCCAATAAGGTAGAGATCCTCGTCTTGGATTTTGTAAATTACATTTTCAAAGTCTTCTGCAATTATTGCCCCATCCATCGAAGCTTTGTTGATCATAAATGGAGGCTGGACAAGTGTGTACTTTTTTTCTGATAAAAAGTCAAGTGCATAGTTTATCAGTGCCTGGTTTAGCCTTACTAGATCATTTTTTAGAGCATAGAATCTAGCTCCTGCAATTTTTGCGGCTCGCTCAAGATCCACAAGATCAAGGCTTTGCGAAAAGTCAATGTGGTCCTTTACCTTAAAATCAAACTGTGGAATTTTTCCCCACTTTCTTATCTCCTTGTTTGATGCCGCATCAGGACCAACTGGAACAGACTCTTGAATCAAATTCGGTATGGTAAATGCAAGCTTGGTGTACTGTGTTTCTATTTTGTTTTGATCTGATTCCAGTTTTTCAAGCTCGGCTGATACTTTTTTCATCTCATCAAGAAGCGATGATGTGTCTTTTCCTTCCTTTTTTGATTTTCCAATCTCTAATGATATGTCATTTCTTTTTTTCCTGAGCTCATCTGTTTTGATGATTAGCTCGCGCTTTTGCTTGTCTAGTTTGATTAGTGCATCCAAGTCAAAGTCGACGGCTCGGGCCTTTAGCATGCTGCGAATCTTGTCAGGCTCCTCTCGAAGAATTTTAGGATCAAGCATTATTCTATCACTTTGAGCGAAACTTGAACGTGCTCTAGAACCTCATCTATTGTAGCAATCATTTTTTTCATGTTATCTTGACCTTGAAAAATAAAAACAAGTTTGTTATCAACATTTTCTATTTGCAGTGACAAGTTTTCTGGAAAGTTGACATTGTCAGGCTCTAGTGCACTTTTTACTGCCTGTGCTTTTTGAGCTGAAATGTTATTGATGGTAATCTTAACCTTGCACGCTAACATTGGCTTCCAAATAGTCCAAAAACCCATCCAATTTGTCTTTAGCTATTCTTGCACCTGCGGCCATGTCATGGCCACCGCCAACACCATCAAACTTTTCTGCGCCTTCCCTCATGAGTGCGCTTAGGTTAACTTTGGACTTGCAGCCCATTGATTTTCTTGATGAAAACTTGACTGTGCCTTCCTCTCCATTTGTTCGCAAAATTACAATCTTTCCAACATTTTTTGGAGACCCAGCAAGAAGAGATGAAATTGTTCCACTCATTGTCTCAGGGATTAGTCCATCGCCATTTACCATCATGTATTTTTCAGAATCAGAAATTCTCCATCGTTCAGTTGATAAAACATTCATGTAGTCTCGAATCATTTTTCTATAGCCTAAGAGAATTTTTTCGCCTTCCTGCAACATTTTTGTTCTATCGCCCATGCAGATTGCGATCCCAACTCCTGCCCTCTGTATTCTACCACAAGAGTTTAACATAGTTGAAAATTCCCTACAGTCTCGCAGAAAGCTTCGCTTGTCCTCTTTTGGAAACGTGTAGGTATAACCAATGAGTTCAGACATTATCTCTGTTGCATTTTTTCCTGTCGTGTACTTTGTAATTGCCTCAATTACTGTCCTTTTTTCTTCCTCTGTCAGTTCTGCTGGAACACGCCACCTTGCACCTTCCTTTAGCTTGATTTTTGCCGAGCTTAGCAAAGAAAAACATGTATCACGATTCCATGTCAGTCCTTCAATGAAGGGCTGTGATGTAAAGGCTAGCGCATCAGGCAACGGCCTCGTTTCACGTCCAGCTAAAAGCAGATCAAGATCAATGTTTAGCTGACCCGAGTTTTTTGCAATGCTTGCAATCTCGGCGTTTGGCCCAGTAAATGATTTTTTTTCACCTTGGTCTTGCCTGTCACCAAGTGCAGAGACTACAGCAATTGCAGCAAGGTCTGAATTTCTGTTATCAAGTGTTTTTGCTGCAAGAAACGCCATTCCGCCTGCGCTGATTTGAGTGCCGCCATCAATTCCATACTTCCAAGCGTTGATCACTCTATCATTTTCAAACTCCTCTTTTGGTATCTGGTGATGATCAAGGACAAACCAGTTGTCGCCTAGTTTTTCATCCAAGTCTTTTGCAAATCCGCCTCCAAGATCTGTGATAACATGAAAATCTCTTACATCTTTTTGCAGGTTTGCAATCACGTTTTTGTTAATTTCAGGAAAAGTTCTGACTGTACATTTTGCCCCAGCTCGGATTAGCGCCTTTGTTATGATGCTGCCAGACGTTATCCCGTCACAGTCGATATGCGTTACAACAAAAATGCTTTTTCCAGATCTTATGCAATCAGAAATCTTGTTTTCAAAATTATCTAGTGCGTCATCCAGTGCTTTTGACATTACTCAAGTTGGGCAACCACTGACTTATATTTCCAGTTTTTAGGTATGGTGCCAATTTTTTTATAGTATGTTGTAAGTCTGTGGATTTTAGCTTCGATTAGCTCAAGCGATCTGACATTTCGATTATCTGACTTGTTTGTCTTGAGATGTTTTTGAAGACCAAGTGCTTTTTTGAGTATGTTGTTTAGATCTTCTGGGAGCTCAGGTCTTAGGTTGTTTTGGTTTAATACTTCGCTGACTGTTTTTTTTGTGATCGGTCTTGCAAGTGGGATCGAGTGTTGATCGCGCAGCTTGATTCCAATCTGACTTGCAGTAAGACCCTCTTTGCCATATTTTACGATTAGATCCTCTACATCTTTTGGACTAAGTGAGATCCATGACGGTACTCTCAAAGTGGTAGGTCGAGTAGAGTGTGACTTTCCATGATTGTGGGTATGAATACGTCCCATTACACAAGCCGTGACTTGCAGAACAAACATAAACCTTACTTAAAAAACCTGTAAAAATTCAAAAATTGCACAGGAGAAAAAAGTTAAATAGCAACTGGGGGCATTCCAACAACAGGTAAACGATATGAACAAGTTCGCATTATTTGGAACTCTAATTGCCACACTGATAGCTGCAGGATCTATTGCGCCAGCATTTGCCCAGTATATGGGAAGCGTTGGAGAAGGTGGCGAAACGGGTGCCAGTACACTTGAGGAAACACTAAAACTTGCAAGAGCAAAAGTTGACAAGGCAGCAGAAAACCCATCTACAGGTTCAGGTACTCCATACTTGGCAGCTGACGGTGTGCTAGGCGCATCTGCAATTGCAGGTGCAGTCTTTGGTGGCATTGCAATTGCCTTTTTCACAAAGGCAAAAAGAGGCAAATATGCTGCCCAAGGCAGAGGATAAAACAAAACCTTTCCTTTTCTTATTTTATTATTTTTTAAATAACCCAGTGTGCGATCTAGTTGGTTTTTACAGCCAGAGAAATGTATATATCGCACGTGTTTAGTTCTGTTAACTAATGATTTCCATATTCAGCACGTTCTTAAGTATGCTGTCTTCAGTCACACTACAACTCGGACCAAACTATGACCCATTATTCTACGATGTTATGGTTTACATCTTTGGAACAATGATGTTTACAATATTCTTGCTTGGAATGATCGCATATTGGTTGCGTGTCCACGGTTGGTCATACAAAGATACTCGTGAGAGATGGGTCGATGAACTAGACAAACACTTTGAAAGAGAAGGTGTAGGTCTGATACCAGACAACGGAAAATACTGGTAAATCCAATTCTTTTCTTTTCATTATTTACAATTCTACTAGCTAGTTTTCTGGTGGCAAAAAGTCGGTATCCTTTGACTGATCATAGGCCTTTGTTGTAAACTCGGCTTTGTAGTGGTATCCATCAACAAATGGCGCATTGATGCCTTGTGGACTTTCAACATCATTTACCAAAATTCTTGATTTTAATTCATCCATGTCCCTCATTGGAAATCCATCTTTGTGGTATGTTGTCCAAGTCCAAAGAAAATGACCTATCTCAAAGGGAAACTCCTTTTCCCATTCTGCGTATATGACTCCATCATTTGAAAGAGTATAAAGTGAGTGCTTACATCCATCATTGATTCCAATGTTTGCAGGGATCTCAGCCTTTTGTCCATCTACGTAGAGATCTAATGTAGCAGAAATTTTGTATGGCGTGTTTCTGTCATCTATGCAAACCTTTAGTGGGTTGTCTATGTTTAACCACTGCTGAACTGTCATACTTCCAACTCCAACGGCTATTGCAATTCCTGCAGTTATTAGCAAAAACCTGAGTGTCTGTTTGCGTTTTGCAGGATCCCCCATCCCAGGCCAAATCATTGGCTAAACTCCCTTAGAATTACTTAAAGTCGTTTCTGTGTCATGAGTCAAGTTCTGTGATGACTTCAAGCATATCGCACTGGTCTTGATGATCAGCAAGGAAAAAGGTGATTTGATCAGAGTCGATTTCCATCCATTCTGATTCTCCCTTGTATGGGAGGTAGTCTTCGACAAATATGTTCTCAGGGCCTGAAAGCCTAACCAAAACTCGCTCCTTTTTGACATTTAGGGAAAAGGGCAGTTTTAGGACTTTGCCGCGTCTTTGGTCTTGGATGTTAATGGTGTATTCCTGGCCATTAAAGTCGACTATACCTTTGAAATAACTTTCATAGATATTGAGCTGTTT
>JAUYOQ010000103.1 GCA_030697975.1 Nitrosopumilaceae archaeon
TTGGCATATGTGGAGAACATGGTGGAGACCCAAAATCAATAGTATTTTGTCATAACTCTAAACTCAGCTATGTTAGTGCTTCACCTCATAGAATTCCTATTGCCATAGTATCTGCTGCTCAAGCAGCATTATTAGAAAAAAAGCAAAGAAAACGATAGCCAGATATCTGAATTAAGATTTTAAGTAGATAATGCTTCCAAGAGTAGATTCTATAAAACCAGCAAGAATAAAGCTAGGCATAACACAGAAACAATTAGCAAACATGGTTGATGTTAGTACTTCAATGATTAATCAAATTGAATCTGGTCGTACACAACCAAGTTATGATACAGCTAGGAAAATATTTGATAGTCTTGCAACATTAGAGGGAAAACTTTCACCAAATAAAGCAGGCGACATTTGTAGTAAAGAGATTATAAGGTTAAAACCAACAAATTCTTTACTTGATGCAATAAAACTGATGCGAAGACGTTCTATAAGCCAAATTCCAATCTTTAATGGTAAAGAACCAATAGGAGTCATAACAGAAGATGGCATAGTAAAACATCTAGAAGAAAATGAAGAACATTGGAAAAAAATAAAACTATCAGAAGTTATGGAAGTATCTCCGCCAATAGTAGATTATAAAACGCCAGCTAATGCACTTGTTCCTTTGATTAGATTTTCAAAATGTATACTAGTATCTAAAAATTCAAAAATTTGTGGCATTATAACTGCGTCAGATACTTTGAAAATGATGGAGTGAGTTTTAATTTATTTTGGATGTGAGCAGAGTTCTGCTAAAACACCATGTAATGATTTTGGGTGGATGAAAGTAACTTTTGTTCCAGCAGAGCCAGATCTTATTTTCCCAAGAAATTGAATGCCACAACCTTGCATTCGTTCAACTTCGCCTTCAATGTTATCTGTTTCAAGTGCCACATGATGTAAGCCTTCTCCTCTTTTTTCAAGAAATTTTTTAATTGGGCTTGAATCATTTGTTGGTTCCATTAGCTCAATTCTCCCATTATTAAGATGAATTATTGCAATTCTTACTCCTTCAGATTCTACTGTTTCAAATTCTACGTTGTCAATACCTAGTGCTTGCTGATACTCTTTTGCAGCAGATTCTACATTATTTACTGCAATTGCAATATGATCAATTTGCATTTTAAAATATCTCCTTTGGTCTATATTCACCAAAGACTTCTCTGAAAGTGTTGCTAATTTCACCAGTTGTTGCAAAGGCCTTTACAGATGCTAGTATGTAAGGCATGAGATTTTCCTCTTTTTCTGCTGCATTTTTCATCTTTGACAAACAATTTTCAACCTTCTTGTTGTCGCGTGTACTTCGAAGTTTTTTGGTTTCTTTTGCTTGTTTTGTGCCAATTGAATCATCAATCTTTAACAGGTTTTGTGATTGTTTTGAACCATCAGCAAACTTGTTTACACCTACTATAATTCTCTGATCAGAGTCAATTTCTTTTTTTAGTCGATATGCGTTTTGCCGTATTTCTGATTGGAAAAATCCTTTTTCAATTGCTTTTAGTGACCCTCCCATTTTTTCAATCTTTTTTAGATATTGCCAAGTTCTGTCTTCAATTTCATCACATAGATATTCCAAATAATGTGAGCCTGCCATTGGATCAACAGTTTTTGTTATTCCACTTTCATGCGCAACAATTTGTTGTGTTCTCAAGGCTATTTTTGCAGATTCTTCTGTAGGTAACGCAAGTGCTTCATCACGTGAATTTGTATGGAGAGATTGTGCACCACCAAGAACTGCAGCCATTGACTGTATTGCAACTCTTACAATATTATTATCTGGT
>JAUYOQ010000104.1 GCA_030697975.1 Nitrosopumilaceae archaeon
GAGTCATCAAGAACCATAATCTTGATTTTTTCCTTTGGATAGTCCATTGCACAGACAGCGTTTACAAGGCGCGCGGCAACATACTTTTCATTGTAAATTGGCAGCTGAATTGTAATAGTTGGCTCGCCAAGTGAGACTAGATCATATTTTTCTCTACGTTTTCTTGAAAGATATGCCAAGTAATAGAAATTGCAAGTGTAACCTGTTATCAAAACAGCTGCAATAATGAAAAGATCAAAAACAAATGAAGTAAATGGGTTAATTGCCATATTGCCTAATGTGGCAAATCACAAATCCGTATTTATACTTGCGAGAAAAAATGATAAAGCTATGCTTTTTTCTGGAAAATCTTGATTGCCTGTGGCGGACAAACTCCTTCACATGCTAGACAAAATATGCAGTCTGGCTCTCTTGCCATAAGTGGCTTTTTCTCAGATGCCGGGTTGCCCAGTGTCTCAAACCACTCAAAAACATTTACAGGACATGCATCAATGCATGCACCGTCTGCAACACAAATATCAAAATCAACTGAAACAGTCTCTCCCCAGACTCCCATGTTTTTGTTGTCAGCGCTGACTCTTCCCCATGTCTTGAGCATGTTTCCGTTTGCTGTAACCTTGTATGGAGAGCTTGGCCTCATGTGAGATTTGAATTCAACATCAATTGGACCAGGTTTTGGACCATCTCGTAGCACAACTGCCTGTCCTGTCTCTACTTGCTCCATTGGAGCTTCAACTTTTGGTTTTGGTTTTGCGTCTGGAACAATCTTTGCAAGGGGCGTCATCTCTGCTAGTTTTACAAGTGCATGATCCTGTGAGATTTTCTCGCTTTTCATTAGGCTTTCAGCCATCTTGTCTGCAAGAATTGTGTTTCTCAAAATTGTGTCAATTACCATCTTTGCATAATGATCTGCCTTTTTTCTATAGTCTTGTACCCATTGCGGGTCACCAAACTTTTCGATTGGAAATATTTGGTAGATCATGTCAACTACTTCGCCTGTAACGATTTCAACAGTTACGTTTAGCTCGACTTCCTCGTATCCTTTTGCGTCAGGATCAGGTCCGTTTTCCTCATTCCAGGTGTATGTCGCATAAATCCTGTCAGCAAATCTGTCCATATTGAAGGTCTTTTTTAGGCCATCAAAGACTGACTGGATTTCTAGAGGTTCCTCGAGTTTTATTGGAAGACGATATAGCCCCAACTTGTAGCCGTGTAATGGATATACTCCACGCTTTGTAGTGGAAGATTGCATTGTATATACACGGTCTTGTAACAGAAGGGACATCTGATCCTAGTTTGCTCCAGTTCTCTTAAAAATCTTATCTATTCGTCATCTTCAGGACAGGTCAGCTCACGCAATTCTTTGTATTTTTTTTCCATTTCTTCTGCATGTTCTAGAACATTTTCTAGAGTATAGTTTGATTTTGGAAAAAACCACCGAATTGGAACCCAATGGCCAATTCCATCAAGATCATGGATCATGCCCTTGTCAGCTTCAACGTTAGTTTTTTCATCAAGGGATCGCTCCCTTACAGTAAGTCCTCGTTTTGTCTTGTCTTCTACGATAAGGTGTGTGTTACTGTCTTTTATGAAATAAAATGTTCCTTTTTTTATTACTGGTAAGTCTTGGCTCAACTTATTTTTCGATTGGATTTTTAATCATGTTACCCCATTCGGTCCAAGAACCGTCATAGTTTACAACATTTTGATAACCAAGCAAATACTTTAGAACAAACCAAGTATGAGATGACCTTTCCCCAATTCTACAGTAGCAGATAACATTTTTGTCAGGAGTTATTCCCTTTTCAGAGTAGATTTTCTTTAGGTCCTCTACTGTCTTGAATGTCCCATTCTCATCGTTTACTGCAGTTGCCCATGGAATGTTTTTTGCGCCAGGTATGTGTCCGCCTCTTTGTGCATGCTCCATTGGATATTCAGGAGGGGCAGTAATCTCGCCTGTAAACTCTTTTGGTGATCTAACATCAATCATTACAATGCCTGATTTTCCAAGCGAGCCTCTTACATTGTCAAGGTATGCACGTATTTTTTCATCAGCTTTTTGAGCTGAATACTGTGTTTGGGCGATTTTTGGCTCTTCTGTTGTGTATTCCCGCTTTTCTAGCTCCCACTTTTTTCTTCCGCCGTTCATAATTTTGATATTTTTGTGGCCATAATACTTGAAAACCCAAAACACAAATGCTGCAAACCAATTGTTAAAATCACCATAAAGAATCACTTCAGAGTCTGTAGTAATTCCGTTTTTTGACATTAGTTTCTCAAACTGTTCCTTGTTTACTATATCACGAGTGACTGGATCGTTTACATCGCGCTTCCACCAAATCAGACTGGCCCCCTTTATGTGGCCCTTTCTGTAACCGTTTTCTGGATCATAGTCGACTTCAACAAGTATTCTTTTTTCGTTTGGTAAATTTTGTGAAACCCAATCTGTTTCAACAAGTACTTCTGGATGTGCGTAATCCATACAAAGAGCAATAATCTTTGGTTCATACTTAATTGTTTGTCTTAATTACAAAACCATGATTTTTAAAGAAAGAACTACACAGAGAATTGTTTGAAACTAAACTCAGTAGCGGTTGTAAGTAAATTTGGATCAAAGGATGCAGATGATGCTGCAAAAAAAGTTGCAAAAAAATTAATTGCAAAAAAAGTCAAGGTCTTTACCATGGCACCTGTGACAGTTGACGGTGCAAAACAGTTAGAGTCAGCAGACCAGCTGCTAGATGAAAAAATTGATCTGGCCGTCACTCTAGGTGGAGATGGAACAACACTTCGAACCTTTAGAAATCTTGCAAATGAGGTGCCACTTTTGACAATAAATGTTGGAGGCAATCGAGGAATCTTGTCTGAAATAACTCTAGACCAAGTAGATACAGCAATAGATCAAATCATTTCTGATAAAATATGGCTTGACAAGCGAATAAGAGTTGTAGCATCA
>JAUYOQ010000123.1 GCA_030697975.1 Nitrosopumilaceae archaeon
TATAATATTGCGGAGCTTTGTCTGGATCAGGAAAGCCTTGAACGTGTGTGGTTGGATAACCAACTATGTCTTTAATTGATAACCCTGGAAATGTTTTATCAAACCATGCCTTATACGCTGGTTCATTGTTATATCTTTCAAAGTAATAGTTAGGAGAATTATTCGGATCTGGAAACCCAGGGATCATTGTTTTTTCATTGTAAAATGGAATCAGTTGTTTTTGTTCTTCTATTTTTTTGTCTTCAGGAACTTGTTTTGGTGGAGTTTGTGGTTTAGTCACACTTGAAGTTTTTTTGAACTCAAATGTAGTTTCAGACCATTCACCGTAAAAAATTCTCAAAGTGTACGAGCCTTCTTGGCTCCATTTTGGACCATCAGCAAGATATGTTTTTGAAAAAGTGCCATCACTGTTTGGTAGAAATTGATCTGCTGCAATAAGATCAGAATCAGATGGATTGATTATCTGTACTATAACAAATTGGCCATCACTTGTTGGAGTTATTGCGCCTGTTAGATTTATGGACTCGCCAGACGAATAGACAGACTTGTCTGTGCTAAATGTAACAGTAGCACCAAAAACAGAAGATAGTGCAAATCCAACACATACTAGTGTGATTATTACCGGAATTAGTTTCAATCCGTAGTTACTCTAAAAGCACTTACAAATTAATCATTTGCAAACAATGTAAAAATGACAAAATTACGTTTAGCTTTTCATAGTTGGAAACAAAGATCTTTTTAGGAACGAATTAAACATCATAGTACAATTGTTGATCAAAATGTCAACCGAAATTATCGCTTGGCCATTATTAGAATAATTGTTGATTAGGAGTGAAAGCTGATTGTCATACAAAATAGTCAAGCATGTGGAAACTTTGATATCGCATGGAAAAGGCGACATTGGTAGGCTTGCTTACATTTTAGAAAAGCTAAAACAAAACAAAACCCTCTACGTAACTGATCAAAAGTATCTAGATAAACTGCTAAAAGCATATCCAATATTTGAAAGAGAAGAGTCAAGCATTCTAAAAGAAACTTTTAGAACAGCTCAGGTAAACCAAGAGCTTAAAACTGAGCTCAAGTTTGCATATGAGGAAATTGAAAGGCTTGATACTCAGGTAAATCAGTTAAAAAAAGAAAAAGTTACAATGATTCAACAACCATCAGGCCAGATTCTAATTGACAGTGATCTAGAAACACATGAAGAACAAGAAGCTCCTTCAACATCAACAACGTCAGAGGCAATGATAGTAGAATCAAACCTTTCTGAAGCTGATGTTATAATATATGCAAAACAGTCAGTCACTGCAAGATCAAAGGGTGGCTTGTTTAAAAAAGAAAAGATGCTAGAAACGCCACTTGCTTGGGAAAAATTTCTTTATCCTTACTATGATATTGAAATGGAAATCACGCTTGGAGAGATTGAAAAGACAAAATCAAAAAATGATTCTATAACAAAAACCATAAGATGTAGAGCTACAGTAGATGGAAGGACAGGTGCTATAGTTGATGTTACAAAAGATGGAATTTCCTACAAGTATTCGTTTCTAAATGAGCTTTCAATTGAAGAGATCTCTCTGTTATATTATGTAAATCCAATTCAGAGTTTTACATTAAAAGAAATATCAGGACTAGGACTAGGGGTTGAAAATTCAATCCAAGTCTTAGAAAAGCTCACAGAAAAAGGATATCTTAAACGAAAAGGCGGAACAGGAAAATATCAAATAGCAGAAGAACTTCAGCTTCCAAACCCGTCGAAGCTAAAATGTGTCATGGAAGAGCATGGCATTACACAGGAAACAACAAGTG
Source organism: Nitrosopumilaceae archaeon (assembly GCA_030697975.1). Taxonomy (GTDB): domain Archaea; phylum Thermoproteota; class Nitrososphaeria; order Nitrososphaerales; family Nitrosopumilaceae; genus VHBM01. The sequence goes on from JAUYOQ010000123.1 coordinate 1,810, forward strand.
AGCGAAGAATAAAGCCAAGCATAACAGCTGCTTCACTCCCGCTACATCTTGGGAAATATTGGGCAAGATGTCACGTACCTGCATCGGTACTGGTATACTATCCGTTTTATGGAATTACCTATGACAGAAAAGACTACTATAGAATCGAAGTAATAGATGGCGTTACAGGAAAAAGACAAGATTACTTGGAACGTATTGTCACAATTAGGCCACAAAATAAAATTGAAGTAATGCCGCAAAAAATTGAAACTCCTCCACAAAAAGTGGAAGATGTTCAACAGCAGCCTCAGACAAAAAAGACAAAACGTGGCTTCAAAATGCCAAAATTTAGAAAGCCAAAATCAAAGGATTAACCAAAAAATTTTTAACGATTTATTCAGCAAGCCTCTCGCATCGTGGGCACTTTAATCCATTTGTCTTGTAACCACATTTTTTGCAATGACTGCTAAATGATAATGGTTCGTGTGGAGATGATTTTGTGGTTTTGAAAATCAATACTATTGCGATTAAAACACCAATTGCTATTGCAGCCCAGATAAAAATTGTCATCTAGTATACACTACGCCATTATCACATTTAACATTTCAATTAATTTGTAGAATTAAGAATGAAAATTTGTTAGATTTGCGTTTGTCTATGGTTTCTTTCTTTTTCTTCTTATTGCACTTTGATCAGCTTTTCTTAGATGCTTTCCTTTTTTTCGTAGTACCATGTTAAAAAATCAAAATCATCACACTAGTTAACTCTTGTGATTTACTAGTATAGCGCACTACTGGACAGGGACTGTCATCACAAGATTTGGAGCAAGTGGCAACGTATCTTTAAGTGAGTTCCAAACATATGTTTCTACTTTATACTCTCCTGCAGAATCTGGCATCCAAGATTGAGAAACTTGAAGTGTTTGATTTGCTGAGAGTTCGCCTTGAATCCAAGAGATTTCCATTGTAATGTCTTCTTGATTTTTGATCTGAATTATGTAGACAAATGACTGCTCAAAGTTTTGATTGTTATGAACAGTTCCAACAATTTGAAATGAGCTTTCTGCCCGTATTTCTTGTACTGGGTTTCCTGAACGATCTGCTAAATAAACATCAGATAGTTTTGCTCTTTCTAAAAGCGGAATAGATGATTCTAGTTTTGATTCTGAGGTAATATCAAGTGTGTCTTGAATGTTGTATGGCAAAGGCAGCGTAGTGTCTTTATATTTTGCATAAATTGAATCCCCTGTAACTGCAAATAGTCGTTGTCCACTAGATTCCTGGCTTGATGAAAACGAAAATGTCCCTTCGAATATTCCCGAAGTGTCACTTGTTTCAATTGCATTAACTTGAATTCCTGCAGAATCTGAACCTGAGCTAACCTCAACAACTAAAGTATCTACTAGTTCTGGATTGAGGTTCATGTCTTGATCTATTACTCGTACTGTTGCAGTGCTGTCAATAAAATAGTGGTCACTATCAAATTCAATTTTACCTTCATTCCAGCTTATCTCGGCAGACTTTGTCAATACCACACCATCTGCAAATTCAAATGATAGCGTAATCTTGTCGTCTCGCTCAACTTCCAAAAAGCCATCGTTTGGCCCACTGCCTGAGGTTCTTGGGTTTGTGTCTTTTTTACTGTCACCGTTGACATCATGTAAGAATCCTGTAAGTGTTATTTCGCCCCTAAAGATTCCGCTATCTGGCTCTGTTTCAGTTAATGTGTATGGCTCAATGGAACGCTCCCCAGTTGAAATTTTGATGAATCGCCCTTCGTGGTTTCCTATTGTGTCAATTCCATTTGTATTTTCGTTCCAACTTGGCGCAATTATTGTAATTCTCACCTTGTCAGTCCAAGTATAGATGTCTTTATCAAAAATTATTGGTGCATAAGGATTGTCATAATCTGGTATTGGCTCTTGTGCAAATGCCGGAAAAAACAGTAGGAAAAGTAAGAAGGGGATCAACAACTATTTGCCATCGTTTGCTTTATTTATAAAAATGGGCCAGATTTTATTCGTATGACCAAGTTGTTGTAAAATCCAATGGTATTCTTGGCAAAAGAAAGTTATTTTTATCCATAATTTTGAGTTATGGTTGTATCTAAAATGACAAAGTGGGCAGACTATCTGATTTCAGCTGTAAGATACAACGGCAATCACAAAATTGTAAAGATAATACAGCATGAAGACAAAGATGGCACTGTTGGAGAAGGAATCGAAGTTGAACGCGCAGCAGTTGCATCAAACATAAAAAGTGGCAAAACATACATGACTATCTATTCAGGGCCAAAAAACACATGGAGAATGGACAAAAAGGTAAATGCATTCAGAGTAGAGGGAGAATATTGTATCAGAGTTGACAATAACAAGGTGGATATTGACAACCTCGGCGAAGTTGTAGAATTTTAAAAAATGGTTGTGTTATTGTGTTTATCGCAGTTGCCTGACTTTACTGACTATTTTGTTGTGATCAAAATTTGGTGCCGTAGTAACATATAACAAATGGTTTTTGCCTGCAGGCATAGTTATACGCTTGACCTTATCGTATTCAGCAACAACGTATTTACATTGACCAAGCTTACGTGAGAGCTCTTTTCTTGTTTTCCATGCTCTAGCTGCAGCAGCAAGCGATTTCTTACTTTCATTTTTTGAGATTTTACTTTTTACTCTTTTTGGATGTACAGTGTAGACTAGTTTTCCGTTTTTGTCACAAATAGTCACAAATCGTACCGATTTGCTTGTTTTCAGTATTTTTTCGCCTATTTTTCGAACTTCCATATAAGATTAAGAATTTCATAAGTGATAAATGTTTCTTGTCGAATTGAATTAATATTTACAATTAGAATCAGACTAGTTCTGTGTGCCATATATGAAATTAAAACACAACAAATAGTTAGTTTTGTTTTATCAATCTGAAAGCATTTTCAATAATCTTGTCGTTAGGCACATTTGTTTCTGTACTTATAAGCAAAAGATGCTTTTCATCAATAAGCAAAGTAAATTGTTTTACCTTCTCATATTCTGTAATTGAATATTTTGGTTTTCCAATTCTATGAACAAGATGTGTTCTTGTATCCCATCTTTGTCCTGCATAAAATAACGACATTTGTACTTCATCTGGTGAAAGAAAACTTTCTATGTTTGAACGAAATCCGCCTGCTATTTTCTCACCATAATTACTCAACACTACTACAAAACGTATGTTGTTGTCTATTTTCATTAAATCATTGCAGAGTTTTGTATAATCCAAAAATATCGCCTATTTGTTTTCAGTGATAAATTTTCTATAAAAAGGTGATTATTTGTTTTGTGCTAGAGCGGCTGTTATTTAAAAAAGATTGGAATCTATTTTCAATAATTTTGAATACACAATAAATACTAGAATAATCAAAACAAATAACATGACAAAAACTATCAAATGTTCTGATGTTGGTGTTGATTGTGATTGGTCAGCTTCAGCAAATACAGAAGAAGAATTAATGAAAAAAGTTCAAGTACATGCAAAAGAGCATGGATTCAATAATATACCGCCGGAACTTCTTACAAAAGTAAAGGCAAGTATCAAAGAAAAATAAGTGCTTTTTACTTTTTTCGTGTAAAGCAATCTGTCAGATGGTCATTTACAACACCTACAGACTGTAAAAAAGCATAGCATATCGTAGAGCCAACAAAGCTGAATCCACGGTTTTTTAGATCTTTGCTTAATTTGTCTGATAATGGTGTGGAAGGTGTGATGCTTGCTAAATTTTTGTAGTTGTTAATTATGGGTTTGTAATCTACAAAGCCCCACAAGTATTTGTCAAATGAGCCAAATTCCTTTTGAATCTCAAGAAACCTTTTTGCGTTATTTATTGCAGATTTTATCTTGAGTTTGTTTCTGATTATACCTGCGTTCTTTAGTAATTGTGAAATATTTTTTGTACCATAGTTTGAAACTTTATGTGGAATAAAATTATCAAATGCTTTGCGGTAGTTTTCTCTTCGTTTTAGTATAGTCAGCCACGTAAGACCGGCTTGTGCGCCTTCAAGTATTAACATCTCAAAGAGTTTTCTGTCATCATGTACTGGAATTCCCCATTCTTTGTCATGATACTTTATCATCAGCTCATCTTTTGCCCATCCGCATCTATTCATCAAAACACAATTTGCATTAGCTATTTACAAATTTTTGAATCTAATGTAATTCATGAATTATACATAATTCGAAAAAGGTTATAATGTCGAATTTTGCCCCTTTTATGAACATGGCAGCATCAAAAGACCTGTTTTTACCTATAATTTTGATTCTGTTTGCAGTTTCTATTTTTACTTACCAAGATGTATTTGGTGCACCTCAGCTTTCATCATGCCCAAGCTGTGTAATTATTCCTCCTAATGAAATTGAGTTTTACAAGAAAAATGTTCCATTATCTATATGGACAGATAATCTTCTATATGATCACGATTCAATTATAACGGTAAATGGATATTCTAAATTAACTAACAGAGAACAACCAATAACAATCACAGTTTTTGATCCGCTTGGCGGTGTTATTGAGGCACAACAGGTCATAGCTGATGCATCTGGTGACTTTAAAATAAGATTTAACACAAATGGAGATCTTTGGTCTTCTGATGGAGAATACATAATAAAGGCACAAATTAGCCAAGACATTCTTTTTAAAACAAAAATTGAGATTGTGCCAGAATTGGGCGGAGTTCCTCAATGCTCAACTTCTGAATTAACAACTCCATCTGATACTGGTGCAACTTTTTGCATTCCATTTACAAGAACAGGTAAAATAACTTCAGTGGAAAGTTTTCTTGACACAAAATCAAAATCGTTGGTTATTACACTAAGAGGAGCTACAAATTATGATCCTCTTGTCATTGACTTGCCACGTTAAATCCTTGATTCAAAATCTGGCACCAGTGATTCAAGTTTTGTTGTTCTAGTAGATGGAAATCAAATTGAATATGAGGAATTGGTTTC
>JAUYOQ010000137.1 GCA_030697975.1 Nitrosopumilaceae archaeon
TCATTCATCCACACTATCCACTGATCCTGATTCAGTAACATGACTCTCCCCTGCAGGTAGTACCCGAACAAAATCATCTATGCTAATTGATTTTATCACATCTCCTTTCATATTAACAAACTCGGATTTGATTTTTTTTGCAGCATCTGTCATTTCCGATCCTCCAGGTTCAATCATTGAGTAGCAAACGCAATTTTTTTTAATGCAAGTAGGAGGACCACAAACTACAATATATCTATCATCTTGTTTTAGTAGACCAACACCTAACTTCAGGGTAGTAACTCTGACATAATTTCGTTGACCGTCAATAACAAAGGAACCTTTAGAAAGAAACTGTCCACTAGGTGCTCCTTTTTTTACTTGTTCAGGATTTACCCAGAATGCTTTTAGCCCATACATTGCCTCTCGCCATGCTCTACTAAAACAAACAGTTGCGTGTGCTACCTCATTCAAACTAGAGTCAGCTGTTTCCTTGCCAGCTTTTAGTATAAAAAACGGTGAACCAAAAATCTCTGCATGAAATACTCTATCGCTATTTTGAAGATGTTTTCTAATTATTGCCATATTTGATGACGAATCACGTCCACCAATTGCTAATGTGTCATCAGAAGTATTGAACCATCTATAGCGTTCGTACCAGTTTTTCTTTTTTATCTCTGTAATAACTATGGAATCTTTGGAAACCTCTACCTGTTTTCTTAGTTTTTCTAAATCTTTTTCGGTTTTCCTTTGTAGTTTTTCAATAGATGCAATTGCTGCTTTTTGTCGTTTTGCCTCATTAAATAAAACAGACGCCAAAGCCTGTAATGAAGAATTAGTATCTATCTTAATTTTAGAATCATGTATAAGAAAACACGTATTACCTTTTTCCTTAATAATAGTACAATTCTGATCTTTTAGAGTTTTCTGAAGTTTAGGATCAGAGATAGAAAATATACCTTTAGAAACTAGATCAAGTAATGAATTAGCTATTTTTGTTATGGCAAAAGATTTTTCGTTAACTAAGGAAACTGCCTTGGTTTGTTCTGTTAATTTATTTTCAAGTTCTGTGATTTTCTCACTAGCAGCATTTGTTTTAGTGGACTTTCCAACATTGACTAAAGTTTCGGTAAATACAATATCTAATCCCATCATAAAACTTTGTACACTAGTATATTCTTCATTCTTATGATCAAATTTTAACGGGTAAACATCTACTTTGTCACCTCGTACAATCACAGGCTCATGGTTGCCTTTTACAACATTTTCAACTGTTTTTTTAATAGCATCAAAAATTTTTTTTACATCATTATTAGTCAAATCATTTCCTGTAATCTTGGAGTCTATTTCGGCTAATTTGCAGATATATTCTACATATTTTGTAGGTAATCCCAATGTTCTCCCAATCCATTTAGAAACCTGAATCTCTGAAGATAGAATTCCTTCCAAATCTTTTTGATAAAAATTAAAAACGTCTAAACTGTTCTGAGGTGGAGGCGTATATTGTAATCCAACACCTAACTTACGATGTCTTACATCAATTGAATGTAATAAAGCTAGAATTTTCATTTCTTTATTGCACAGAATAATATTACCATCACCAAAAAATTCTCCAACAAGAACGTATTCTTTATCAAAACCACTAAAAGTTAAATAAACAATTCTTTCTGCTCCAATTTGCTGAATTTTAGCTAGTTTTAATCGCAAAAGAGTGTCACGTAGTGTTTTGAGAAGCTTATTTGTCTCCATCTGTTCTATCCTTACAGAACTGTTCCATAACCCAAAAGATGAAAACATCAACATAACATCCTGCTTTTCAGGATGATGCAGTTTGAAGAGTAGACTATCTCTTGTAATTCCATATATGTTACTAACATAGTAATCATGTGTTTTTTCAGAAATTTCATTAACTAAATATCGCAGTTCAACTCCTGTTAATGTCATAGTAACCTATTGTAAGTCTGAAATTATACTCTTACTCCTCATATTCGAATTTTTTAACCAAAGATTTTAAACAAGGTTTTTCGGAGTCAACGTAGAAATTTCATTGAAACACCCTAAAAAGAAAATTGAAAAAAAACCTGATTCTGATGATTTTACAAACGAACCCCATGTAGCAGAACCACCTATCAATGAAACCGATAAGAGTGATGTACAGCAAAAAATTAACATATTATTTTGGATTCGGGTCGGACTTGCAGTTCTTGGTGGGGTACTTGCGACATTTTTATTTGAACCAATTGAGGGAGATGAAAGAAGATGGGCATCTATAGTATTGTTAATTGTTATCTTCATTATATCTGTGGGCATAGCTAAAGGAATGCGAATACAACTACCTCCATCTGACAAAAAGAAACTTCTTACTACAGCTATTGGCAGCTATATTTTCATTTACTTGTTTATGTGGATACTAACATACACGTTTGTTCATGCTGGAGGAAACGGTGGTTTTCCACTAACGCCATTTACATAGTACTAAAATACCAAAACGAATTCCTTGTCTCAATGTGGAAACATAAAACACCTGGTATTCCAGATGAGCTCTTTGAGCGTTCTGATGAAGTACCTATAACAAAAGAAGAGATCCGAGCTATACAAATTAGCAAAGCACGATTAGGTCTTGGCAATACCGTCTATGATGTTGGTTGTGGTAGTGGTTCTATAACAGTTGAAGCAGCACTACAAGTAGAATCAACAGGCAAGATCTATGCTATTGATTTTGATCCTAAAGCTATTGAATTGACAAAGAAAAATCTCCAAAAATTTGGATTGTCTAATGCAGAAGTTATTTTAGGTAATGCAAAAGAAGAAATTATTAAACTGCCAGAAGCAGATGCAATCTTTGTTGGTGGCACTGGTGGTGATACAAAAGAAATAGTTGAGCTATGTCGAACAAAATTAAGATCAGGTGGTAGAATTGTTATAGGAATAATTTTAATTGAAACATTATTTTCCATCTTAGAAATCATTGAAAAAAAATTTACGTCAGTTGATATAATCCAAATAACAATCTCCAAAAGCCGTAAGACATCTACTGGAACAATGATGTTGGCACGAAATCCTGTCACCGTTATATCGGCAACAAAAATTTAACTCAAGTTTAGCTTTTAATTGGGAACAAAATAGGCATTTGTATGTATGAATTAGTTTGTGTCGGCTGTGGTCCAGGTGATCCAGAATTACTGACTGTTAAGGCTGTAAAGGCCATAAAAAACGCAGATGTCATACTATGTCCTACCTCAAAAGAAGGAAAATCAAGCATTGCTCTTTCAGTAGTCTCATCAATATTAGATCAGAGTAAAAAACCAGAAATTGTGAATTTGATATTTCCAATGGTTAAAGATAAACAAACACTTGAAACTACTTGGGAAAAAAACGCAAAAATTTTAGCAGAATATGTACTTGCTGGAAAAAAAGCAGTATATCTTACAGTAGGTGATCCTTACCTATACAGCACTTGGATCTATTTACATCGAGAGCTTGAAACGAAATATCCCCAAATTAAAATATCTGTTATTCCTGGGATAGTCTCCATTTTCACTTTTGCCTCAAAAGTGGGAATAAGCCTAGCTGAAGGTGGTGAAAAAATGGCTGTAATTCCTTCTTGTTATGATCTTTCTAAAGTAAAAGAGCTTGCAAAAAATTGTGACACAATGATATTTCTAAAGGACGGTCGTTACTTTGATCAGGTAATCGAACTTTTAAAAGAAGCTGGATTTTCTGACGACTCTATATTTGCTATTGGACAGGATCTTGGTACTGATAAAGAAATTGTAAGAAAGTTAAAACTTGGTGAGGTTACTAAAGAAACCATGACCACCAAATATTTCTCAATAATGGTGGTAAAGCGTGCCTAAAGTTTACTTTGTCGGCTGTGGTCCTGGAGACCCAGAGCTTATTACAGTAAAAGCAAAAAAACTAATTCAAAAAGCAGACGTGATGGTATATTCAGGTTCATTAATTCCAACACCAATTCTAAAGCTCTGCAAAAAAGGAAAATTGTATGATGCAGCAAAACTGGTAAGAGAAGAAATTTTTGAAATTTTACAAAAAAATTCTAAAGAAAATAAAATTGTAGTTAGATTACATGATGGTGATCCAACCATTTATGGAGCAATAAAAGAACAGATAGACAATCTTCAAAAAGAAGGAATTGAATCAGAAATTATACCTGGCGTAACATCATTTTTAGCGTCAGCCGCCGCACTTGGAATTCAACTTACACTGCCAGGAGTTACTCAAACAATTATCATAACACGTGCAGAAGCAAGAACCAAAGTTCCAGAGCGAGAAAAAATTTCTGAGTTGGCAAAACACGATGCTACCATGGTATTCTATCTCAGCGTTCATTTATTATCTGAAATAGTAAAACAAGCAATTGATGGTGGTTATAGTAAGTCAACTCCAGCAGCAGTTGTATACAGGGCAAGCTGGCCAGACCAAAAAGTTATTGTCGGAACACTTGAAGACATTACAAAGAAGGTTCGTGCTGAAAAGATCATCAGGACTGCTATTGTGATTATTGGCAACGTGATACAGCCTTCTTCATACGAGTATTCTAGATTATATGATAAAACTTTCACTCATAGTTTTAGAAAAGCAAAAAAAACTTGATTTTCCATATTTTCAATTTTATGTAATTATGATGAATAAATCATTACAACAACTAAACAACAAAATCATTCATTGCAAAAAATGTCCTAGATTAACCAAGTATATCTGTAATATAGCAAAAAATAAGGTAAAACGATTCAAACATGAAAATTATTGGGGAAAACCCTTACCAGGATTTGGTGATCCAAATGCTGAACTTTTACTCATTGGGCTTGCACCGGCTGCTCATGGCGGTAACCGTACAGGAAGAATGTTTACTGGTGATAGTTCAGGTGACTGGGTTGCAAGGGTACTATATGATAATGGATTTGCAACAAAACCAATCAGTCAAAGATTAGATGACGGTTTTAATCTCATCAACACATACATTACAGCAACTGTACGATGCGCACCGCCAGAAAATAAACCACTCAAAGAAGAATTTGACAATTGTTTTTCATATCTTAAAGAAGAACTTGCTATGCTCAAAAATGTTAAAGTTATTGTTTGCCTCGGCAAAATTGCATTTGATTCATGTTGCAAACTATTAGAAATAAAACACAGCAAATTTGTACATGGTAAATCATTTACACATAAAGAATGGAAAATAATTTGTTCTTATCACCCAAGTAGACAAAACACACAAACAGGACGCCTCAAGTGGTCTGATTGGAACAAAATATTTGTTTTAGCAAACAAAATACTAGTTAAGAATTAAAATTACTAAATTTTCAATGTTTTAAATAAAAAAACAGAAATGGATATCGCCAGCTACAACTAATAGGTAGATGTAGTTTGTGACGATAGTCCTGATGAAGAAGGAACAGATGGGAATTTATCTCCAATTTGTTGCTCTGCAACTGCAGATGCTTCTCTGAGAATTCTCTCTGTCTCTTCGTTTGTAGTATCTTGTTCCACGTTGAAGGCGTCTCCAGATAGCGAATCGACCATAAGACCATTCAATGTTTGTGTCATAGAGTTCAATTCTGAGTCTGCTTCTGGCATGAATCTACCTAAGGAAGATCTCATACCTTTCATAGTAGCTACTGCTGGACCTATTGCAATCATTGCATCACCTAGGTCATGGATAGTAGTTAATCGCAACTGAACTTGTTCTAGTGACATTCTTGCGTTGCCTAGCATCTTTGTAACCTTTCGAATCTCTGCTAACTCATTGGACAAAACTCTACTTGCTGTAGTGTCATGTTGTTGCATTGCCGTAACTATTCTGTTGAATAGTTGTTGATCTCTTTCTCTTAATCTGGTCAGCATAGAGTCCATCTTTGAAATTTGAACTTGCAGCTTGTTGACGGCTGTCTGGATTCGAGGTTTTAGTGCAGCTTCTGGTTTTACTGTGTCACGAATTCGGTCTGTTAGGCCTCTAGTTTCTTGACGTGCCCAAGTCTTATCAAAACTTGTCATACGCCGTAGTTTAGAATTTCATTCTTAATGGCTGGTGTATATTATCATCAACATAGGGCTAAATTTAGCTAACAAATGAATCACCAATTATAGGATCCACATGGCCAAAATAGCAGTATTTGATTCTGGTTTTGGCTCGCTTTCAATTATAAATGAACTAAAAAAAATGACAAAATTAGAGATAATCTATTTTGCAGATCAAAAAAGCTTTCCATACGGAAAAAAAACAGCTGCAACTTTAAGAAAAATAATTCAAAAAACCATCTTTACTTTAAGAAATGAATTTAATCCAGATCTAATTGTTGTGGGTTCTAACACACCATCACTATTACTTCAAAATTATTTAAAAAACCAATCAAAAATTATAACAGTACTGCCACCATTATGTGATGCTGCAAAAATTACAAAGTCCTTAACGATAGCTATACTAGCAACAAAATCCGTCGTAGAAAGTAATACTCTAAAAAATTATATAAAAAAAAATACTACAAAAAATATTACAGTAGTACCAGTAAACATATCACCACTTGTGGATCTTGTAGAATCTGGAAAATTTATCTCAAATAAACAATTTTGCTTAAAAAAAATTCATTCTCTTCTATCGCAAATTTTTAACTATAACAACGTAGATGTAGCAACATTATCAAGTACTCACCTTCCTTTTCTTTTACCGCTGTTTAACAAACTGTTTCCTCAAATCACTTTCTTAGATCCTGCTACTCAAGTTGCAAAAACTGTCACAAAAATTTTAAGACAAAATAAATTAAAACAAAATAAAATTAAAATATTTACTTCTGGTAATGCAAACCAATTTCGCAACAAACTACGTGAAATAGGAATTAAAAATAAAGTAGATCACTTAAGACTAGCACATTAAAAATCTATTAAGTGATTAAGGATATGCAATTTCTTTTGAAAGAACAGAATCAAGTTCTGAAATTTTAATTCTATTCTGACTCATCTGATCTCTCATCCTTATAGTTACAGTTTCATCTTGTAATGTCTGATGATCAACTGTTATGGCAAATGGAGTTCCTATCTCATCTAATCTTCTATACCTTCTGCCAATTGCACCAGAATGATCCAAAAACGCATCATATTTTGTTTTTATTTTCATGTATATTTCATCAGTTTTCTCTTCTAAACCGTCTTTTTTCACAAGTGATAATATTCCAACATGAATTGGGGCCAAATACGGTTTTAATGATAATACGATTCGGTCATTCTCTTTATCCTCCCTTAAATTATGCTCTAAAATTGAATACAAACTACGGTCTATTCCCATAGATATCTCAAATACATGAGGCAAAACCTTCTCATTATCATCTAAAACTTCGAATTTTTCCTTGCTTTTATTTGAGTGACCGCCCAAATCATAGCCTGATCTGTAGTTACATGCTACTAGTTCCAACCAACCAGTAGTTGTTTCAACCTCAAAATCAAAAGCAATTTCAGCATAGAAGGCCTTTTCCTTATCGCTTAACTTTCTAAATCTACTTTTTTTCATATCAATGCCGGTTTTCTCATAAAATTCAGAAAGTAGACCCAAATAGTAAGCAACAAACTTGTTTGGGATTACTCCAGATTCTACGGCCTCCGTACATGTCAATGTCTTTTGTGAGTCGTTTACTTGAATTCTAATTACGGTATCTTTGACTTCAGAAAATTTTTCTAATTCATTTAATTTTTTTGGATTACAAAAAACTTCAATCTCAGCTTGATAAAATTCTCTTAGTCGTAGTAAACTTTGCCTAGGAGAAATTTCATTTCTAAAACTCTTACCAATCTGTGCTATTCCAAGCGGCAATTTTCCCCTCATTGTTTTAAACAATCGTGGAAAATCAACAAAAATGGATTGACATGTTTCTGGTCTTAGATAAGCTGGTTCTTCTTCTGGCCCAATTCCAACTTTAAACATCATGTTAAATTTATGAGCTTTATCAAATTCGCCACTACACTTTGTACATCTAATTTTCTTTTCAATAATTATTTTATCAAATTCTTCTATGGGGGCACTCTCTGGAACTTCAATGCTTGCAAGTTCAACTATTAACTTGTCTGCTCTAAATGTAGATTTGCAATTCTTACATTTTATTATAGGATCTGCAAAACTAGCCAGATGTCCAGATGCTTCAAAAACTGATTTACACATAATTTGTGATCCATCAATTTCTAGCATTCGATCGCGTCTTACAAGCTCTCGTCTCCAAAGTTCAAGAAACTTATTCTTTAAACTTACACCAACAGGTCCATATTCCCAGAAACCTGCTTGTGCATCTGGGTAAATTTCACAACTTGGAAAATAAAATCCTCGTTCAAGTGCTAATTTCATCACATTATCATAATTCATGCTATTTCAGTTTGTTTAATAGAATAAATTCCTAATTATGCCAACTCTCTTGCTTTTTTTAGATTACCAAAATCATCTCGTTTATCATCTATTGGTGTTTCTAGAACTATAGGTATCTTCTTTTCATTCATAATCTTAATCACCTTACTGAGACCTTTCTCACCTATCTTACCTAGTCCAATATGCTCATGTCTATCAACGTTACAACCCAATTCGCCTTTTGAATCATTTAGGTGTAATATCTTCAGACGCTCAAACCCTATTACATCATCAAATTTGTCTAGGGTTTTAATCACATCTCCCTCTTCTCTAAGATCATAACCTGCTGCAAATGCATGACAGGTATCTAGACATATTCCAAATCTCTTTGCTGGTTTTAATTGAAAGAAGATTGATGCCAACTGTTCAAAGTCAGAACCAACAGAATTTTTCTGACCCGCTGTATTTTCAAGTAAAACAATCACATCTTTTTCAGAATCAACAACTGTGGTAAATGCATCAACAAGTCTTTTTACCGCATTATCTTCTCCTGTGCCCATATGGCTTCCTAAATGAGCTACAAGATATGGAATACCAAGAATTCTACATCGCTTTACTTCTTTTATCATAGTGTCTACAGATTTTTTATGTGTACTCTTATCAGGAGAAGATAGATTAGGTAAATATGGCATATGTGCCACTGTAGCGAATCTATCAATTTTACTCACCTGAAGTTTTTCTTTGAAACTCTTAACTTCAATATCATTCAAATCTTTTGCATGCCAACTTCTAGGACTACGTGTAAAAATTTGAAATGCAGTACATTCTCTTTCTAACGCATTATCAACAGCCTTGTCAATAGAACCAGAGATTGAAACATGAGCACCAATTTGCATAAAAATCGACTAAATTTGTATAATTTAAATGAGATTATTATGGATAAAAACAAAGATTTTTGCTAATCCAAATTTTTAAGGTAGGGTACAAACAAAAAAGAACATGATTAATCTTGGGCAAGATGAAATAGCAAAATATCCATTTTTAGCAGATGCTGGTCAATATCTTAAAGACAAGGGCTTTACCTTAGAACAATTTGACACAGATCCAGATCTACAGCTAATAATTGAAAAAGCATATCATAGAATTGAGATTGCGGCAGATGGGAAAATCTACAAATCAGATCTAATAGATGACAAGGCAGGCAAGGACGCTACACTACCACGAGAAGTATTTTCATTTCTTATTGCTGTAGTATTGCTAAAACTATGTGGAATGTATTCGCTGATACAACGATTCTCTCTTGCTGAGGCAAGACGAGCAGAAAAATATCTAGAAAAAGATTTAGCAAATTTATCAGATAAAACAAAAGAGGAGTTAGCAGTTCGCATAATCAAAGAACTATTTTCTTTAAATGTATACAAACAGAATGATTATTTTACAATTTCAGTATCGGATTATCTAAAACATTCCATTAATTTCCATGAAAGGGAATGGAAACTTGTCAATAGACGTGTTGAAAAAGGCATGGTGCATTTAACATCTCATGAAACTGTGAGGCTTATTAGAAAAGAACTTAGCAACTACATTACTTCAAAAATACATTCCATACACACTCCTCCAATGTCAAGTGGATTTAAAAAACCAGTAGAGAAATTAATTATGTTAGCAAAAAAATTTTCTGTTCAAACAATTTCATCAAACGAATATCCACCATGTATAAAACATGCTATCGAAGTGCTTGAAAAAGGAGAAAATCTGTCTCATTCAGGAAGATTTTTACTAGGTACCTATCTATTGGGACAAGGACAAACAGTAGAACAGATAGCACCTTTATTCAAAAATGCACCTGATTACAATGAAAAAGTTACACTGTACCAATTGAATCATCTTGCAGGAAGTATTG
>JAUYOQ010000138.1 GCA_030697975.1 Nitrosopumilaceae archaeon
TGTTCCTTGCCTTCAATCATGTAAGCACTTTGTCTTACTTTTTGTGCAATCATTGCTTCTGTAGATCCGCCTCCACCAACTATTTGTGGATTCTCGATAAAATTCCGCAAAACAAAATACGCATTTTTGATTGTTCGATGAAACTCATCAAGATATTTTTTAGAATTAGCTCTCAACAAAATTGTAATTGCCTTTGGACTCTTACATCCATCAACAAACACCATCTTGTCATCTCCTACTGTTTTTTCGTAAACTTTTTTTGCATAACCAAGATCATTTTCGGAAATGTTGTCAAGCTCGTCACAGATTTTTGCACCGGTTGCTTTCTCAAGCCACCACAAATCATTTTCTGTCGCTCGTTTGATAGAAATTATTCCATATTTTGCAAGACGCTCTTGAGCAAACAAGTTAATTCCTCTTCTAGATATCACAACATTAACTCCTGCATCAATTATCTTCTGAACTTTTTCTAAGACTGTATCAGATTCTCGTTTTATGAATACACTCATCTGTTCTGGTGATGTGATTACTATCTCATCGTCTATCTTAGTACGGATAGGTTCAAGAAACTCGTTTGTTAAAAGAATTTTTGCATCTTTGATCATTTTTGGCATTGCATAGTTGTCAATTGTTTTGTCAATCACAATCCCATCTATGAGCTGGATATCTGTTGCATTGCCAAGTTTTTCTTCAATTTTTATGTCATCAACCTCTATTTTGTTATGATCAAAATCTGTGATAGCACAAACAGCATCAACAACTAGTTTTGCAACAGTCTCCTCATCAGTCATATCCGATATGGACTTGCCTTTGAGGCATGTTAGGACAAGCCGCATCATTACTTCTCTATCTGAGATGCTTGCTTTTTGAGCAATCGAGGCAAGCACATCAAGTGCAATATCTGAGGCTGTTTGATAGCCAGAAGAGATTATTGCAGGCGGGATCTCAATTTTTAGCAGCTCTTCTGCCTTTGTACACAATGCCCCAATCAAAACAGCGACTGAAATAGTACCATCCCCTACATGATTATCTACTGAGTTTGCTGCATCCACGATTGCCTTTGCTGCAGGATGCGCATGATCTACTTTTCGTAGGAATGCACCGCCATGCTTTGTGACGTAAACATCTCCTTGTATATCGATAAACATCTTATCCATACCACGTGGACCAAGTGAAGTTTTGATCACATCTGTTATCATCTTGCTTGCAAGGAGATTATACTTACGCGTAACTTGAACTCCAACACGTGCAACATCTTTGCCAAGAAGATCAGGATATTTCAATCTCTATTCATGTCTTCAATAATTATTAAAATCTATCATTACTGATCCGATCAGCAAAAACATTTCAAATTTGAAGACAGAAATTTTTTTTGATATTGTACATTAATTGAAACAAAATCTTTCAATTGGTAAATTACCACCAGACATTTTCAATATATT
>JAUYOQ010000163.1 GCA_030697975.1 Nitrosopumilaceae archaeon
GCGCCAGGTAAGGGATTCGAACCCCTGAGCGCTTGCGCACAGCCGTTTTCGAGACGGCCGCCGTACCACTTGGCTAACCTGGCAACAAATTTTAGAAATTTCTCCCTAATATAGCAAGCCAAACAAATAGCAAAAACAAAAAACCAAGCAACCCCTACCTTTGGCGTGGGACTAGATCTCAAGCCAATATTACAACGAGAAAAAACAAAGCTAGAGTCATTTACATCAAAGGTAATTGCAATTGATGCATACAATGCGATTTACCAGTTTCTTGCAATAATTCGAGGGCCTGATGGACAGCATCTAACTGATTCAAATGGAAGAGTGACTAGCCACCTAAGCGGGCTCTTTTATAGAAACATCAATTTCTTGTCACTTGGAATAAAGCCAATCTATGTTTTTGATGGAAGACCACCCTCACTAAAATCAGCTGAGATTGAACGGCGAAGACAAATAAAAAAAGAGGCCACAATAAAATATGAAAAGGCAATTTTTGAAGGAAATCTTGAGGAGGCAAGAAAATTTGCACAGCAGACAACTGCAATGCGCGATGGGATGGTTGATGAGTCAAAACACCTCTTGGATCTTTTTGGGATTCCACATATACAGGCGCCATCAGAAGGAGAGGCCACTGCGGCACAGCTTACTATATCTGGAAATGCACATGCCACAGCAAGCCAAGACTTTGATTCCATACTTTTTGGCGCAAAAAAACTTGTAAGAAACTTTACAAACAGCGGTAGGCGAAAACTTCCAAACAGAAACACCTACATCGACATTGAACCTGAAATAATAGACCTGCAAAAAAATCTTGATGAGCTAAAAGTTACAAGAGAGCAGCTTGTAGATATTGGAATTTTGATTGGAACAGACTTTAACCCAGATGGTTTTGAGCGAATTGGCCCAAAAACTGCACTCAAGATGGTAAAAGAGCATGGCAGACTAGAAAACATACCACAAATCCAAGAACAGCTAGGCAAAATTGACTACAAACAAATCCGAGAAATTTTCCTAAAATCTGAAGTTGCGCCAGTAAATAATATTAGATTCAAGGAAGTAGATTCTGATTCAATTATTAATTATCTGGTAAAAGAGAGGAATTTTTCGCAGGAAAGGGTAGAAACTGCGCTAAACAGGCTCAAAAAAACCATTGAAAAGAAAAGTCAGACACTAGAGCAGTGGTTTTAGATAAAAAATAAGAAATTTTTGGCTATTCTAGATTCTTTAGCCTATCCAAGAGCGAAACTATTCTCTCAATAGACTTGACAAGATCCTGTTGTACTTTAGGATCAGATTCAGCTGCAAGCTGCTCTGATAGGAAGTCTAGTTTGGCTTCAAGTTTTTTTACTGTGGCATCTCGTGGACTCTCGATTTTAACATCAGGTTTTTCTTTAATTTCAGCTGAAACAAAAGTTATTGTGCTTTCTGCAGAATCAGGATTGGCTTTTGCAAGCAATGTGTCGGCATCAATGTACTCACATCCATAGCACACAGCTTCGTCTTTATCATTTTCATATCGCACCAGCTTGCCATATTCATCAAAAATATTTTGCACTCTTTGGTCTGCAAATCCATGTTTGACATTAAGATCCTGCACCAGCTTTACCATTTCAACTCGCGTCAGCGATGCATACTTGATGTATTCGGCTTGGGCCTCTTCGTGTGTTGCACCGTCTGCTAGAGCAAGCTGCTTTGCTATGCGTGCAATTTTGATCTTTTCATCCATGTAATTGAACTGGTCCCAATACAGAGCATGGAAAGATGGATCTACATTTGAAACAAATTTTGCAAAAGAATTTCTTGGTGTGTAGGACTCATAGTCTTTGTCCATTCTTTTAAGATCAGCGTCAAGACGCTCCTTTACAATCCTTCGTTGTTCTTCAACTAGCTTTTGCTGTTCTGTTAGAACTGGCTTTCCTGCAAGCAGCTCAGCCATTATTCTTTTTGATTCCTCGATTTTTTGCAAGATTTGCTGCGCTACTGGATTGTTTTTTATTTCATCTCCTTCAATTACAGTAAATTCAGAAACTTGTTCTTGGCCAAATGCATCAGATACGACAAAACTTGTTGCAAATAATGTTAATACAGTTACAATAGCCGTTATGACACTTGATTTTCTCTCATTGTCAGCCAGCAATGTTTTTGGGGTGCCAAATGATACTATATAAGAAATCCTCATAATTTGTATCTCATAAGTAAAGATGTCTTTTTATATAGTTATCTTTCTTAAGATCG
>JAUYOQ010000169.1 GCA_030697975.1 Nitrosopumilaceae archaeon
AAAAAAGCGGTGGTTTTTTTCTTATAATTTTAGGTGCGCTCATATTCATGCTGGCACCAATAACCTTTAGTGAGTCACCACAAACTGGAATAGGTTTCATAGTATTGGGATTTATCGTAGGAGGAATTGGCTTTTATCTTAATTTTATAAAAAAAAGGAAGTGAATTGAAAAATGGGATTTTTTAAGCGCTTAAAAAAACAAGAAGAGCCAGAGGATGTATTAATTAAAAAAGAATCAGACATCCAGGCCGGTACAGCCGTAAAAAACCAGGAAGGGGTTCTAAAGGAAAGCGTACAAGGCGAGACAGATTATCTAAGAAAAGAAATCCAAACAAATACTGAGCGTCTTAATTCAATTTTGCAAAAACTGGCAAATGTAAAAGAAGAATATGATCAAGTTGTTGGAAATTTAATGTCCTCAAAAAAGGAAATGAATCAAAAAAAGATAGAGATTGAGGCAATAAAAAAAGAATACGCAGAACTGCAAACTAGGCTAAACTCTGCCAAATCAGAACATAATATAGCAAAATCAACACTAGATGAGCTCAACGAGGCAAACTTGAAGCTTGCCTCAATAAAATCACAAATTGCACAACATAAAGGAGATCTAGAAAAATTAGAGTCACAATCACCTGAATCTCAGATAGAATTAGAACAAGTGACAGAAAAGTATGAGCAGGTAAAATCCGAACTCGCAAAAGCCAAATCTGAGATGGATTTGGCAAGACAGCAGCTCCAGTACTTGAAAGATGAAAGTGACAACAAAAAACAGGAAATCGAAGCTGCAAAAAAGGAGCTTAAACTTTTGGAAAACGATCTTTCCAGTGCAGGAAGAGGTGGAGCATCAAAAAACGTGATAGAAGCAGCAAGTGCAGTAGTAGCATCAACTAACGCAAAATTGCAAAAGGCGCAAAAAGAGATCGAGGTTTTAAAACAGGCAATAGAGCGTGAACGTAATGAGCATCTAAAAACAAAAAAGCAGTTAGACGAATTACAAAAATCAAAAAAACAAAAAGCCTAAGAAATTAGAAATCATCGCATAAGGTCTGCTGCGATTCCATATAGAAGATAAAATGCTATTCCGCCACCTATTATTGCAATCCAAATTGCAATGTTTTTTTTATTTACCAATGCTTTACTTAGCAAAAAATACAGTAAATGAATGTTTTACGCGATACATTGAGATCAGCTGAACTTAATTTCAAGTTGGGCCAAAAGTTTGTGTGTCAAAGCTAAAAAGCATAAGAAATGTAGTTAGTTTTGTATTAAGTGGATTTGTAGCAATAATTGTTGGTTGTTTTATGTTAAGAGGAACAATGCATCTCTGGGATAAACAGGATAAAAAAAATCAAACCAAAGATAGCAAAGAGTAGTTTATGATGATAGTGCGGTAAGAAGTTACCCAGTGAGCTAAAATACTAGATTTTCTTTATTTTGTTATGGTGGGACCACAAGATGGAGGTTTTGGATTTGATCAGTCAAAAAAATATTCAAAAGTAGATAACCTAGATCAAATTTGCGTCCAATGCCAAGCAGGACAGCATAAAAAATGTCTTGCAAAAAGCAAACAAGTGCCAAGCTGCGAATGTGAGTATTGTATCATATATGGTTAGAATCTAAATTTTCTAAATATGAGATGCCATAATGTAGAATCTGGATGCTTTCACGATAAGGCAATACATCAAGACGGCAAAGACAAATGTCTAGTAAAAGGTTGTAAGTGCGAGTCTTATCAAAAATAAAAAAATTATGGTAGTTTGATTATACTTTTTTCTATTAGATATTCGATTCCCCTAAGATAATCATCTTGCGTGATAAGACCATTGTACCACCAACCAGCATTATTTCTAATCCATGATGGCACTCTTTTTTCTGATTTGCCTTCTTGTATATTTGATGGTGAGATTATGTTTTCGTTGATAAGATATTGAATTCCGTTAAGAAATGTATTATCATCTGTTTTTTTATCAACCCACGCCCTTACATTATTTTTTAGCCAGCCAGGAACTTTTGTGTCAACTCTTGGAGTAGTACTTGTGCTTTGTGTAAATGTTAGCCCAAAGATGTTTGGGTTACCTGATGAATCTAGTGCATCATGATATTTGACTTCGATGCTTCCACCAGCAGGTGAAATTAGCTGGGTTCCATCACTGTTACAGATTTGTGTTGGCATTTTAAAGATCCCTTCAAAAATCCCAGTAGATGGGCCAGTTTCAACAAGTGTAAAACCAGTAGAGCCAAGACCACCTGTCTCGACACTGTTTATCGTACAACGCGTGTATCTTACATCCTTGATCTTTATTTCTAATAGCAAATTGCCACCTTGATCAATAACGGTATCTACATTGGCGGAATTTGGATTGTTTGATGTTAGATAAACATCAATTCTGTCATGTTTCTGGTTAAGATCAGGATCCATCAATATCACCTTCACTGGTTGGCCAAAACGAAACGTTCTTTGGTTTAGTGTAACTTTTCCATCATTTGTTCTAACATCAGTCTGCGATGATACATCAAAGCCTACTCCTGCGCTTGCAATATCAGAATATTTTAGATCAATTCCTCGCTCATCAAGCAATCTCTGATTTATTAGAAGTTTTACATCGTTGCTTATTGTTTGGAGTGTTCTTACAAAACTTGAATCAAATTGATTTGATTGGGAAATTTCCATACTGCCTATAAAGGAACCAGAACTGGCTTCGGTTTCTTTTAACTCTAGTCTGTATTTTGCGTTGTTAATTGGTTCTGAGTTGCTTTCTCCAAAGGAAAAGAGATCAAACACTATTGGTTGCCTGTCTGATTCACTTGCGATTCTTCCTGTCCCACTAGTATTAGATGAAGAGTCAAAGTTTATTACCAAAAATACTGTACTTGTTTTGCTTTTTATCGAAACTACATCTTCGTTGTCTATTTGTACTAGCCCTTGCGCACTTGAAATATCACCTTTGTCAAGTATTGTGACACTAGAGCCACTCAAGCTTTCAAAAAATAATGTCATAGTTGTATCTGAAAAGTCAGTGATACCAAGTTGATTTTGAAATGATCGAAAATCGTAATTAATCCAGTTTGTTCCATCGGTATTTGATTCATTGTCATCAATTAACAGATCTTGAAGTGTGCTTGCAGTTATACCTAGATTGATTGAAATTTTTTCATAGTTTGTAGTTCCTGCGCTTCTTGTATCAATTAGTAATATATTGGAATTAGTATCATTTACCCTAAAAGAAATGGAAGGAATACCATTTGTGGTCAGATCA
>JAUYOQ010000177.1 GCA_030697975.1 Nitrosopumilaceae archaeon
CGGAGATCCTCACAAGACGATGGAAGAAATTTGTAGTATAATCAAAGGCGATGTCAGCCTTGAGGTTGTCAGCACAGAATATTCTGGGATGATGGATGAGGGAAGAAGGCTACGAAAATATGGCAACAATGTTGTTGTAAAGTGTCCAATGACACCTGATGGACTCAAAGCATGCAAGAGTCTAACAGCTGAGGGAATTCCAGTCAATGTTACTTTGGTGTTTTCTGCAAATCAGGCAGTACTAGCTGCAAAGGCTGGCGCAAAATATGTCAGCCCCTTTATTGGAAGGCTAGATGATATTGGCCAAGACGGAATGGGTTTGATTCGCGAGATTCATCAAATATTTCAAAATTACAAGTTCAAGACTCAGATTCTTGTTGCAAGCATTAGGCATCCAGTGCATGTAGTTGATGCTGCAAAGATTGGAGCCGATGTTGTAACGTTACCTCCTGATGTTTTAGGAAAGATGCTAAAGCATCCGCTAACTGATATTGGGTTGAAGAATTTCTTGGCTGACTGGGAAAAACTAAAAGCTGAAGATCCAAACATTAGAATTTAGTATTAGGCTAAGTACAGAACTAAAAGATTAGCACCAATACTTTCAGGTTATCAAATTTATCATAATTATCTTAGACCTCACATGGCGTTAGATGGAAAAACACCTTCTGAGAAATGCGGTATTGAAATTCAAGGTGATAACAAGTGGCTAACAGTGATACAAAATGCTAGTCGAAATAAAAGTAATTAAAGCCAATAACATCTAAAAATCGATGGGTTTACTTGACGATATTATTAATGGTATAAACGCAGTAGCAAATTTAAAAAAAGCAGATGCAGAACAAATCAAAGCAAAAACGCAGAAAGACAAGATGAAAAACCTAAAAAAAGAAAATAAGGTACTTAAGAAGGCTCTTTCTAAAAATACAAAAATTGGCATTGCTGGTATTTTTGTTACTATTGCAGGTGTTTTCATAGGCTACTATCTTTTAGTTTATTTCCCAATTCATAGTGCACCTTAACATCAATTAACCTATCAACCGAGAGGTAACAGCAAGAAAAAACAACCGAGAAGGTACCATTACCCAAAATAGTCATAGTTTTAAGTGATGATCATTTGGTACGGAATCTAATTCGATATCATAATTTTAAGCCAAAACTACCTGATTACAAGATGAGTAGGATTTGTTTTGAATCTCTCAAATTTGATATTTACCGAAAGTCGTATTTACTCATGACTCATTATAATGTCATGAACTCTGCATCCATTTGGCATAGTAAGATATGTTCTGATTGTAAGAGGATGAAATGCCATAAAGGATGTAATTGTGACTGCCATTGGGATCGCAATAGGTAGGTTCCTAAACTAACCATCTACAAATCCAATAGTTATTATGTAAGCCAATATGTCCCCAAATTATGTCATATGACAGAAAAATGTACCCATGTGTTTGCGCCGACTGTGGCAAAAACGCCGAGGTACCATTTCAACCAAAAGAAGGAAAGCCAGTATATTGTCGCGAATGTTTACCAAAACACCGCTCATATGGTTCCAAAAGATTCTAGCTAAAAATTTGTTTAAACTAAA
>JAUYOQ010000178.1 GCA_030697975.1 Nitrosopumilaceae archaeon
GAAGGATCGTTAATTGTAAAGGTGTGATGCTCTTGGGATTCAACTGGCTCTAGATTGTAGAAATGAATTTTGATAGTATCGCCTTCGTTTGCAACAATCGAATCATGTGAGAACTGATCAGGAGGAATCACTAATTCTTTCTCATCAATATGTTCATCTACCATGGTGAAGAGATAGATGTCTCTTGTTTGTGGGGTATATTCTGACTCTTCAATCTCCATTTCATCTTCGATACTTTGAGGATAAGTTGCAACAAAAATTGCTGATAACGCAATTGCTATTGCAGCAATGCTAAGACCCATTACTGTTCTGGAACTACGGGGAGAACTCATCAAATCATCATGAGAAATTGTCTATTTAATATGGAAAGTTCATTATCAGAAATGATTACATAGTATTAGAATTACGCGTATAGACAAAAATTAGGACATGCTAGAGAAAGGTAAACAGCAACCACTACTTGCTTTCGAATCCTTCTTTGTGGATCCAATAATAGGCTACTTTGTCTGAGTCAATCCAATAAGTTTCGCTAGAGGCATCAACGATTATCTCTTTTGTAGAGTCATCAAACTTGACATTGTGTTTGTGTAACTCTATTTTTTCTCCAGTATCAGTGCGTATCATAACCTCCCCATTTTTTTCTAGGCAAGATTTCAAGGCTTGATAATTAACCATGAAAAAATTTGCATTTGATCACATATTACTTGATTGCTAATTCTCAGTTCTGATTCTTAGAGTAGAGAATTTTTGAATAACTAACATCAAAAACCGATTACCGACCTCTGCGAGGAAAAACGTAGTCAAATTAGATAATCTATGTTAGCTAAAATATTTAAGAAAACCTTTCAGAAATAGTCCAAAGTATTATTGCAACACTAATTATGACATACCATTTAATACTTCGTTTGCTGAGGAAAACCTTTTGTGTGGTAGGTTCAGTATGCCTCATTTTCCGCATTTCAAACCCCTGCCCAGTCAGTCCTATTATCAATAATGCTGTTGCAATAACTGCAAGCTCCCAAATCATAATGTGAGTTATTGTTAATGTTTTATCTATATGATTATTATTACTAGACGTGATAATCTTGTTTAGAACTTAAATCCAAAATTTCCAAACACTTGTCAAATTGGCAATAAAAAATATTCTAGTCCCAATAGATGGCTCAAAAAACTCGTTTAGGGGTTTGGATAACGCCATCTATATTGCAAGGCAATGTCATGCTGTTATAACAGGATTGTATGTTATCTACTTGGTCTCTGAACCAAAAAAAGGAGAAACATTATCATCTATTGGGAAAATGCTGATGAAGGATGCAAGACAATCCCTGGAAAAAGCCAAGGTCCGTTCAGCACAAAATGGAATTTTGTTTAAAAACAAAATAGCATACGGTGACACTGGTCCAAAAATAGTGGATTTTGCAAGAAAAAATGGATTTGACCTTATTGTTATAGGATCAAGAGGTAGAGGACTAGTAAAAGAAACCTTTCTTGGAAGCACGTCAAACTATGTTGTGCATAAATCGCAAATTCCTGTAATGATATGCAAATAATTTGTTTTAACTTATCATCTCAGATTTTTATGTTTGATAATCATCATGTCATCTTTTAAGTCTCAATGAAGGCTGTTTTTTATGGCTCACACATTTGTTAAAGATATAATGAAGAAAAATGTAATTTCAATTGATCAAGACATGACAATCAAAGATGCTGCTGTAATGATGGATGATTCCAACGTAGGTTGTGTTATTGTAACAAAGAAAAGCACTCCAATAGGAATTCTTACAGAAAGAGATTTTGTCAAACGAATTTCCGCAAAGGAAAAACCCCTTTCAACTCCTCTATCTGAGGTAATGTCAACACCATTAATCACCGTATCGCCTGATGAAACTCTCTGGGAATCTGCAGAAATTATGAAGAAAAATAAAATTCACAAGGTACCTGTTCAACAAAATAACAAAATAGTTGGTATACTTACTGCTAGTGATATTGTTAAAATTTGCAGTCTTGGTTCCGATTCGAGTATGAGGGAAATTTGTGATCAAATTCTTCTTCGTATTTCAAAGAACTGATACAAAATTTACCTTATAATTAATACAGGATAGTTAGCTAGTTCGGAGACTTTACGACTTGTACTCCCGAGTGTTTTTAGCTTTCCAAAGCCATGAAGACCTTGACTCCCAATTATAATGAGCGTTATCTTTTTTTGTTTTGCAAATTTTAGTATCTGTTCTGTTATGTTTCCAACTCGTACGCTATAATCTGCCTTTACTTCCTGTATTTTACAAAGCCTAGTCTGTTCACTAAGTGCTTTTTCAGCGTCTAGCCTTGAAGCATTTAGAAATCTTTTTGCTGGATTGTTTGAACTTCTAGTCATACCTAAAAGTCCACCAGGTGGTTGAATATAGCTGAGGTTTACTACAGTCAAAAGATGTAGTCTAGAACCAAATCTTTTTGATATATCCACTGCCTTTTCTAACGCCTTTTTTGAAAACCTAGATCCATCATAAGGAAGTAGGATTTCATCAAAAATTTTCTTTGACATATTTTTTCACTATTTTACAACTATTACTGGTATTTTGGATCGGTGAACAACCGCACTTGCAACACTTCCCATAAATACTTCCTTTAGCACGCTTTGCCCTCTTGTTCCTATCACAATTAATTGGTGTTTTTTTTGTTTTGCTAAATCAAGAATTTCTGCAGATGGGCTACCATAAATTATCTTTGGTTTAAACAGTATTCCTCTCTGTGCAGCTAGTTTTCGTGCTTTTGCCATGAATTTTTTTGCTTCTTTTTTAAAATACACTTGGTAAGGTATTACAACATCAAAGAAATTTTTTGGATATACTGGAATCACATACAAACCTGTTATAATTGCATGACATTGCCTTGCAATATAGATGGCGTTATCCAAACCCCTAAACGAGTTTTTTGAGCCATCTATTGGGACTAGAATATTTCTTACTCTTTTTCTTATCATAAACTGTGACTAGCGTTTTTTGAATTTAATATGTAAACAAGATTCTCAGAAGTAATAATCTGATTATTTTATATTGATTCAATAAATAGGCAAAATTCAACTAATTTAGTGTGAAAGCAATTGGTCAATTTTAGCAAAATAATATCTCTTATAATGCGTATCTAGGGGGGAGAATAGATTGTTGAGTTTACCTTTAATGCTGGGTTGGCTTGCAGAACTTGTTTTTGCAAGCTGGCTTTTGTCATATGGTGCAGAACATTTAGCAGAAAGGTGGGGGGCCAAATTTGTAGGGCGTACACTCCTTAGCGTTGCTACAACGCTTCCAGAGATCGCTATTGTGGCATATGCTGTAAAAGATGGATTTTACGACACGGCGATTAGTGCTGCTCTTGGAAGTAACCTTTTGATGATGACACTAGGGCTTTCATTGATGTTAATTATTGCAACAACTAGACTTTCAAAGGCTCCTGAAAAATTTATTG
>JAUYOQ010000185.1 GCA_030697975.1 Nitrosopumilaceae archaeon
TTGTTCCTTTCTGGTCAATTGGTGTTTATCATAAGACAAAGGAAGAAAGAAAAGGTCCATGGGATTTTAGAGCTATTCGAGTTCGAATGTTGGGTTATGATGAAAAGGTCAAGAATGGCTATCGTGTCTTAGTTATTAGTACTGGTAAAGTTCTCACCAGATTAGAATGTATATGGGATGAAACTGAAATTGTTCAAACAATTGGTGCTGATAATATTAATGGTGATCTTGAACCTATGGATGACCTATCACAATTGGAAGAAGAAATTCGTTCTAGAAATATTGATCAACATGATAATGAAGAACCACGAGTTGTTCAATTAGACGAAGAAGATGAGTCTACTACTTCTAAATATTATGATGAAGAACCTGTCAATTATTGGTATGATGAAGATGCAAGTCTAGTTTATCAATGGATTGAAGATGTATCTTATTTGAATACTACTATGAGTTCTACAATAACTCCTGATACTACAAAGTTACCTGCTACTGTTGAAGAAGCGTTAGCTGGACCTGATGCTGAAAAATGGAAAGCTGCCATTGATAAAGAATGGAATAATTTTCAAGATCGAGGTGTATTTGGTCCTACTTCTCCAACGGGTCGAGCGATGAAGACAAAGATTATTCTACAAAAGAAAACTAAAAATGATGGATCTATAATTTTCAAAGCTAGACTTGTGGCTAAAGGTTATTCTCAAATATATGGTCTTGATTATAAAGAGACATATGCTCCTACTACTAGTACTTGTGTGGTCATGATAGCATTACAATTATGTGCACAATTTGGATTTCATCTATCTTGTTTTGACGTCACT
The DNA here is from genome assembly GCA_030697975.1 of Nitrosopumilaceae archaeon. Lineage (GTDB taxonomy): Archaea > Thermoproteota > Nitrososphaeria > Nitrososphaerales > Nitrosopumilaceae > VHBM01. The sequence continues at coordinate 816 of JAUYOQ010000185.1, forward strand.
GCTGCATTTTTGGAGGGGAAGAATGACTATCAAAACTTTGCTGTTCTGCCAAAAATATTAGGTGGTCACAGAGTGGAGGTATTGGGTAATTTCTATGGTGAGAAACAAGGTCCTAAAATTTGGAATGATCAATTTAATGATATTGTCATCAAGAGGGGATTCGAGAGGTGTCCTGCACATCCATGTATGTATCGATATACTGACCTAGAGACAGATGATTTTATTTTCTTAGTTGTTCATGTGGATGATGGACTTGTTATTACGAACAATATGGTATTGGTGAATCAATTCAGAGATTATTTTCTTACTCGTGTCAAGAATGCTACTTTCGAGAAGGAGGTGAAGAAATATATTGGTATTGATTTGAAGTATGATCAAGAGATGAGAGTAATTCAATTGAAACATGAGCAATACATAGCTAACAACTGGGATACTTATTGTAAGGATGTCAAGATTCCTATGGCTCCAACTTCTAATTTGAGAACTGCCGTAGCTATTGAGAGTGATGAGTCTATGTTGGAAGATACAGGCAAGTTCAGATTTATAGTGGATAGAGCTAGACCTGATTGTATGGTTGCTTGTGGTGAAATTGCAACAAGAGGAGATAAGAACCCATCTTTAGAACACAAGAAGGTATCTGAGAGAACCAAGAATTATTTAAGTACTACAAGACAATTGGGACTACAATTTGCTAGCTGTCCTGAAGGTATTGTGATTTTTGGTTATTCTGATGCTGCTTATATTACTGATGGAAATTGTAAGAGTCGATTGGGTGGATGTATCTTTATGAACTATAATTCTGGAGCTATTAGAAGTTTCAGTAAGAATGATACGATCCTGAGTTCTGTTTCTCATTCAAGTTGTGAAGCTGAGATTAAAGCGATTGATGAATGGATTAGAGAGGTGATGCATATAGTAGATATTTCAAACTTTTTGATTGGGAAGTATACCAAGACTATTGAATTGTTTGTGGATAATAAGTCTGCAATTGAGCTATGTTCTACGTTGAAACAGAGTCATAAGGTCAAGCATATTAACCTGCGTATTCATTTTATTAGAGAGATGATCCTGATGAAGTTTGTGTCATTGAATTTTATTCGTACTGATTATAATGTGGCTGATATATTGACCAAGCCTATCAGTGAAGAAGGATTTAAGAGACATAGAGATATTTTGTTGATGGGACATGATAATAAAAATCCTTTGGTATATTGTGATACAATAAGTAATAGTAATAGTAATACTGAGGTGGTTCATTGTTCTGTTGATGATGTATGGATTCAGGAGAATTGTCTGGAAGATAATTAGAAGAAGAAGAAGAGTCATAATTATTTTGAACTTGATGGTTTCTCTAACGTATTCCTATTTTTTACCACACTGTGGATTTTTAGAAGAGTATGGAGAGTTTTTATCGGAGAGTCATGAAGAATAGTTGTGAATGTGTGTATATGTATATGTATATAGTTACAAATTTTGAGAGGTGTGTTTAGAGATAGAAAATTTCTACTAATAA